>JBAUZR010000689.1:0-6238 GCA_049585375.1 Acidobacteriaceae bacterium | reverse complement strand
CCGTGATAGCAGATCTGAAAACCGCGTTTCGACAACTGCGGAAGTCTCCCGCGTTTACGGCGACGGCGGTGCTGACGCTGGCGCTGGGGATTGGGGCGACGACGGCGATCTTTACGCTGGTGGACCAGGTGCTGCTGAAGTCGCTGCCGGTCGAGGATCCAGCGGGGTTGTGGCGGATCGGGGACAACGAGCAGTGCTGCTTTAACGGCGGCCTTCCGACATATACGGGCAAGCCGTATGACTGGTCGCTGTTTTCGTATCTGCAATATGTGGAGTTTCGCGACCATACGCCGGGCCTGAAGAGCCTGGCGGCGTTTGAGGGCGGGGACCGGGAGATGGCGGTGCGGCGGGCGGGGAGCCATGATCCGGCACAACCGTATTACGGGGAGTTTGTCTCGGGGAATTCATTCGACGTGCTGGGGCTGCGAGCGTATGCGGGACGGCTCCTGGAGCCGAACGACGATGTGACCGGTGCGCCTCCGGTTGCGGTGATGAGCTTCCAGACATGGCAGGAGATGGGGCGCGAGCCGGGCGTGGTGGGATCGAGCTGGCAGATCAACGGGCGGACCGTGACCGTGGTGGGGGTTGCGCCGCCGGGGTTCTACAGCGAGCGGCTGAGCGATACGCCGCCGTCGTTCTGGATGCCGATCCATATGGCGCCGATGATCTGGCCGCGGGATACGGATCTGCTGCAGCGGGGTGAGCAGCAGTGGCTGAATCTGATGGGACGGCTGGAGCCGGGAGCCAGTGTGGCGGCGGTACAGGCGCGAATGGTGGTGGAGCTGCAGGCGTATCTGCGGAGCCCGGAGGCGAAACTGCTCTCGACGGAGGTGCCGCTGATTCCGCGGCAGTATCTGCGGCTCTCGCCGGGGGGCGGGGGCGTGCAGCGGATGCAGGAGCAGTACAAGGGCGATCTGCAGCTGCTGATGTGGGTATCGAGTTTTGTGCTGCTGATTGCGTGCGCGAACCTGGCGAATCTGATGCTGACGCGGGCCGTGACGCAGCGGCAGCAGACGGCGGTACGGGCAGCGCTGGGCGCGCAGCGAAAGCAGCTGGTGCGGCGGGCGCTGACGGAGTGTCTGGTGCTGGCGCTGACCGGCGGTCTGGCGGGGATTGTTGTGGCGTGGGGCGGCGCGAAGCTGATTTTGCATCTGGCATTCGCGCAGAACCCGATCACGATCAGCGCGAGCCCATCGCTGGCGGTGCTGGGATTTGCGATTGCGGCGTCCGTGCTGACGGGGCTGCTGTTTGGAGTGGCGCCGGCGTGGCGGGCGGCGCAGGCGGATCCGATTGAGGCGCTGCGGGGGGCGAACCGGGCGACGGGGCGGCACGAGACCTTCGCGCAGAAGGCGCTGGTGGTGGCGCAGGCGGCGGTATCGGTGGTGCTGCTGTGCGCGGCGGGGCTGCTGATCCTGAGTTTGCGGAAGCTGGAGCACCAGCATTTCGGATTCGACGCGGCGAACCGGACGATTGTGATGCTCAATACGGTGAACGCCGGGATGCAACCGGAGCAACTGGATGATTTCTACCGGAAGGTGAATGACTCGCTGTCGTCGATTCCGGGGGTGCAGCGGGTGGCGATGTCGACGTGGAGCCCGATGGATGGGAACAACTACAGCGAGACCGCCTACATTGACGGGCAGCCGGCGCCGCCAGCGGGGTCGGCAGTGAATCTGACGTCGTGGGTGCGGGTGACGCCGGGTTATTTCTCGACGATTGGGACGAAGGTGGTGGAGGGGCGTGCATTCACGGATGGCGACAATCGGACGAGCCAAACGGTGGCGATTGTGGACGAAGCGTTCGTGAAGAAGTTCCTGCACGGGGAGAATCCGATTGGCGCCCATTTTGGGGACTGGGACGCCGCGCATCCGGCGGTGTACACGATTGTGGGGGTGGTGGAGGATGCGCAGTACTGGCCACCCAACGATGCGGAGGATGTGGGTGGGCGGCCGATGTTCTTTTTGCCCTCGGGACAGTGGGCGGCGCCGGAGCCGACGAGTCCGCTGGCGGTGGGGGAAGCGCAGTTTCTGACGAACACGCATTATCTCAACGCCGTGGAGATCGAGACGCACGGGCGGGTGCCGGAACTGGAGGCGCAGGTACGGAACCGTCTGACGGAGATCAATCCCAACCTGATGATCGTGCGCGACCACAGCTTTGCGCAGCAGGTGCAGCAGGGGTTCAGCCAGCAGGCGATGATCGTGCAGCTGACATCGTTGTTCGGGCTGGTGGCGCTGGCGCTGGCGGCGATTGGGCTGTATGGCGTGACGGCGTATGCAGTGGCGCAGCGGACCAGCGAGATCGGGATCCGGATGGCGCTGGGTGCGAATCGGATAGACGTGCAGCGGATGGTGCTGCGGGGGGCCTTTCTGCAGGTGGGCGTGGGCCTGGCGATCGGAATTCCATGCGCGATTGAAGCAGGGCGGCTGATGGCGGCGGAGTTGTTCGGGGTGGAAGCGCTGAATCCGCTGGTGCTGGGGACGACGATCGTGGTGCTGGGGCTGTCGGCGCTGCTGGCTGCGTCTTTGCCGGCGCGGCGGGCGGCAGGCGTGGAGCCGATGGAAGCGCTTAGAGGGGAGTAGGGAACTGCGGCGGACAGCGGACAGCGTATAGCGTCCGGAGTGCAGAATCTCGATGACGGTTTTCAGGTGATGCGTGCGGTTTCAGGTGCCCTGTCCGCTATACGCTATTCCGCTGCAACACTGCCCTTGACTTTCTATCCATAGACAATCTATGGTTCGGCCATGGCAAACAAAGGTGACTTGTTGCCGGGGACGCTGGACCTTTTGATTCTGCAGACGCTGAAGCGGGCGCCGCTGCACGGGTACGGGATCGCGCAGTCGATTAAGCGCGCGAGCGAGGACGTGCTGACGGTGGAGGAGGGCTCGCTGTATCCGGCGCTGCAGCGGCTGCTGCTGCAGGGGTGGGTGAAGGCCGAGTGGAAGATGACCGAGACCAATCGGCGGGCGCGGTACTACACGCTGACGGCGGCGGGGCGGAAACAGCTGGGGCAGGAGATTTCTAAATTCGAACAGATGATGGCGGCGATTGGGAGGGTGCTGGCGGACGCCGGGGAGGCAGGATGAGCCTGTTGAGCGCGATGGGCCGGTTTGCGCGGAAGGTCGGCGTGCTGCTGCGGCGCGAGCAGTACAGCGGTGAGCTGGATGAGGAGATGCAGTTCCACTGCGAGCAGGTGGCGCGGGAGCTGGAAGAGCGGGGTATGTCGCGCGAGGAAGCGCGGTATGCGGCACAGCGACAGTTTGGGAATGCGACACGGCTGCAGGAAAGGAGTCACGAGGTGATGGGATTCCGCATGGAGACGGTGGCGCAGGACGTGCGGTTCGCGTTGCGGCAGATGGGGAGGAATCCTGGATTTGCGGTGACGGCGGTGCTGATGCTGGCGCTCGGTATGGGCGCGAGCACGGCGATTTTCGGATTTGTGGATGCGGCGCTGATCCAGCCGCTGCCGTATGGGCAGCCGAACCGGCTGGTGGATGTGGATGAGAGTGCGGCGGTGTTTCCCCGGTCGAACTTGTCCCGTTACGACTACGAGGACTGGAAGCGGATGAACACTTCGCTGGCGTCGCTGGACGTGTACAACGGCACGGGGTTCCTGCTGCGGTTGGGTCCGGTGGCGGAGCCGGTGCCCGCGGCGCGGGTGAGCGCGGGATTTTTTCATACGCTGGGCGTGCATCCGATGCTGGGGCGGGATTTTCGTCCCGGCGAGGATCAGCCGGGGCAGGCGAAGATCGTCATGCTGCCGTACGGGACGTGGAAGACACGGTTTGGCGGGCGGCGGGATGTGATCGGGCAGCAGGTGAGCCTGAGCGGGGATGAATACACGATTGTGGGGGTGCTGCCGCGGAGTTTCGCCTTTGCGCCGCGAGCGAACGCGCAGTTCTGGGTGCCGCTGCTGGACCCGAGGGCGGGGTGCGAGGACCGGCGGAGCTGCCACGATCTGGACGGCGTGGGGCGGCTGAAGCCGGGCGTGACAGAGCCGATGGCGCTGGCCGATTTGAAGAACGTCGCGGCGCAGCTGGCGAAGCAGTATCCGGGATCGAACAAGGGACAGGGGGCGAGCGTAGAGCCGCTGACGGAGCTGATCGTGGGCAAAGTGCGGCCCATCCTTCTGACGCTGCTCGCCGGGGCGGGACTGCTGCTGCTGATTGCGTGCGTGAACGTGGCGAGCCTGCTGCTGGTGCGGGCGGAAAAGCGGCGGCGGGAGATCGCGGTGCGGGGCGCGCTGGGCGCGACGCCGGCGCGGCTGGTACGGCAGTTTGTGACAGAAGGGCTAATGCTGGCGGTGGCCGGATGCGCGGGCGGGGTGATGGTTGCGGCCGGATTGATGATGCTGCTGACGCGGCTGGTGCCGACGGCGATGGCGCAGGGGATGCCGTTCCTGAGTGTGGTGGGGCTGAACGTCCACACCGTTCTGTTTGCCGCGGGTGTTGCGGTGCTGGCGGCGGGGTTGCTGGCGGCGATTCCAGCGCTGCGGATGCAGCTGAGCGATCTGCATGAAGGGCTCGGTGAAGGGTCGCGGGGCACGGCGGGGCGGTTGTGGCGGCGGCTGGGGGCAAATCTGGTCGTGGTGGAACTGGCGGTGGCGGTGGTGTTGATGGCAGGCGCGGGATTGTTGGGGAAGAGTCTGTATCGGCTGCTGCACGTGGATCTGGGGTTCGACGCGACGCATCTGGCGGCGGATTATGTGATGGCGACGGGGCCGGGATATGAGAAGCCGGAGCAGCAGATGAATCTGTATCGGGAGATCGAGCGGCGGGTGGGTGCGCTTCCGGGCGTCACGGGGGTGGCGATCACGAGCGATCTGCCGATCCAGTGCGACTGCGATACGGACTGGATCCGGATTGCGGGCGAACCCTACCACGGGGAGCACAACGAAGTGCTGTCGCGGGATGTAAGTCCTGCCTACCTGGGTGTGCTGCGGGCAAAATTGATCGAAGGGCGGATGTTCACTGATGCGGACGACGCCCAGCATCCGAACGTGACGATCATCAACGAGACGCTGGCGAAGAAGTATTTTACTGGGGAGGATGCGCTGGGGAAGAGAATCGGGAATACCGATCAGACGCCGACATCGATGCGGGAGGTGGTCGGGGTAATTGCGGACATCCGCGAAGGAGCGCTGGATGATCCGCCCTGGCCGGCGGAATACTTGCCGATCTATCACGCGCCGGAGACGAACTTCTCGGTGGTAGCGCGAACCCGCAGCGATGCGGGGGCGCTGCTGCCTGAGATGGTGAAGGCGATGCGCAGGATCAGTCCCGACCCGGGCGTGTATGGGGAAGTGACGATGGAGGAGCAGGCGAGCGCGTCCCCGTCGGCGATGCTGCATCGCTTCTCGACGTGGCTGGTGGGCGGATTCGCCGCGATGGCGCTGCTGCTGTGCGTGGTGGGGCTGTATGGGGTGGTGGCGTATTCGGTGAGTCAGCGGACGCGGGAGATCGGGATTCGCATGGCGCTGGGCGCGGAGCGTGGGGCGGTGCACGGGCTGATCCTGAAAGAGGCTGGACGGCTGGCAGGGCTGGGGATTGTGGTGGGGCTGGGCTGTGCGGTGGCTGCGGCCGCGCTGATGAAGAGCCTGCTGTTTGGGGTAGCTGCGTGGGATGTGCCGACGCTGGCGGCGGTGACGGGGGTGCTGGGGGTGTCGGCGATGGTGGCGAGTTATTTGCCGGCACGACGAGCGGCGCGCGTGAATCCGGTAGAGGCGCTGAGAAGCGAGTAACCAGGGAACAGGGTGCAGGGTGCAGGGCGCGGGTTATGTGCTTGCGGTTGTTACAGAATTGCGCGGATGACGCCGCCGTCCACGCGAAGCGCGGCGCCGTTGGTTCCGGAGGCCAGTTCGCTGGCGATGTAGGTGGTCATGGCGGCGACTTCATCGACGGTGAGGAAGCGCCGGATCAGTGAACTGGGGCGAGCGGTCTGGAAGAATTCCTTTTCAATTTGCTCCGTCGACCGGTTCTGCTGCTTCGCCATGGACTGGAGAAAATTGCCGACGCCTTCCGACTCGGTGGGACCGGGGAGGACGCTGTTGACGGTAACGCCGGTGCCGGCGACGGATTCGGCGATACCGCGGGCGACGGCGACCTGGGCGGTTTTGGTCATGCCGTAGTGGACCATCTCGACCGGGATCTGCACGGCGGACTCGCTGGAGGTGAAGAGAATGCGTCCCCAGTTCTTTTTGAGCATGGCGGGCAGATAGTGGCGGGAGAGGCGGACGCCG
>JBAUZR010000688.1:0-4012 GCA_049585375.1 Acidobacteriaceae bacterium | reverse complement strand
ACGCTGGATACCATCCAGGGCGCGCAGCTGCTGCCGGACGGCGATTTTCTGATGGTGATTTCGTACCTGTCATCGCTCACCGCGGGTGTGGCCAGCGCCCATCCTGGCACGCTCAACGAGGTGCGCGAAGTAGACCTGGCCGGGAACACCGTGCGCGAGATCACGATGGACCAGCTCAACCAGCGACTGGCCTCGGCCGGCTTCCACGACTCGGATGGCAGCCCCTACGCGCTGAAGAGCTTCCACCACAATGTGCTCGCATTGCCCAACGGGCACTGGGTGCTGCTGGCGGCGTACCCGAAGAACTTTACCAACCTGCCTGGGTATCCAGGAACGACGGGGGTGCTGGGCGACGTGCTTGTGGATGTGGACCAGAACGGAAATCCGGACTGGGTATGGAGCACCTTCGATCATCTCGACGTTAACCGCCATCCGATGAATTTTCCTGACTGGACGCACTCCAACGACATGCTGTATTCGAGCGACGATCACAATCTGCTGCTCTCCATGCGCCACCAGAACTGGATCATCAAGATCGACTTCAACGATGGGCAGGGATCGGGAAATATTCTGTGGCATCTGGGCGAGGGCGGCGACTTCAAGCTGGTGGGAGGCGTCGATCCGACAGACTGGTTCTACGCGCAGCACGGCATGAACTATTTCACGCCGAACACAACCGGGGTTTTTCGACTGGGCCTGATGGATAACGGCAACGACCGCATTTTTCCCAGCGGCCAGGTGCAGTGCAAGCCGGATGTGGCGACGGCGCCGCAGTGCTATTCGACGGTGCCGGTGCTGGAGATCAACGAGAGCAACATGACGGCGACGCTGGTGACCCACTACGTTCCGCCCGACACGTATTTCAGCTTCTTCGGGGGCGACGTGCAGAATCTGGCCAATGGCGATCTGCATATCGACTTCTGCGGTCCGCTGGCGGGGACGATAGTGCAGGAAATGAATGGGGCGGCATCCCAACTCGTCTGGCAGGGAACGACGCCGGGTCAGGACCAGTTCAAAGTGGATCGTTTGCCGAGCCTTTACCCCGGCGTGCAGTGGTAGGGCCTCTTCGCAGCTCGTGATTTTGGCAGCGTACGTTATCGGCAAAAGCAAAAGCGGCCCGGATCGGCCGCTTCGCTTTCCAAAACCTTAATCGCTGAACTCTGCTCTTCTACTTCCAGCTGACCGCTAGTTGCCAGCGGAGGTTGCGGACGGCTGTTTTGCGCAGGACGCGCTCGTACTCTTCCAGTTCCGAGACCACGGCGGCGGTTTCGGCGCCCAGGGCCGAGGGCGCCTCGCGGAGAAAATCATGCAGAGTGCAGATGGTGATCAGGCCGTCTTCCGGCGTGAACCATTGCGGGGGAGGCAGGGTGCGCGCCCACTCAGGGTCGCCTGCGCCCTCTTCCAGCAGCAGGGCCATGGAATTCTCATCGGCGGAAAAGAATTCCAGCAGAGGTTTGACCCCCAGACGCAGAGACAGTTTCTCCAGCGCATCTTCGTTGCGGGCCAGCGCATGGCCGTTCACGAAGATGTCGTAACCGGGGTCTTCTCCTTCGACAACGATGTACATCGATGCGCTCATTGGCGACAGTCTACCTGATGAGAGGATGCCCGGAGGCGGGGAGAGGATGCAGCGTTGCCAGAACAGTAACTGGCATAAAAGGTTCGCCTCCTTCTGGTGTTGGACGCCCCAGAGTGGCCGTTTGGCGCATCGATTTCAGTAAAAAATCAAAGGCCGGACGATAGATGTCCGGCCTTTGACACTGCTTTTTCGAGGCGGTCGTAAGTTATTGACCGCTGCGGCCTCCGCCGCTCCCGCCGCCGGGCCTACGCCCGCGACGGCGACGACGGCGCGTTCCTGCTGCACCGCCAGGGCCACCGGGACCGCCGGGACCGCCAGGTCCGCCGGGACGCCGTTCGCCCGCCGGTCCAGTGACGACAGGCACGCCGTCGGCGCGGTTGAAGTTGATCTCTTCACCCTCTCCGAGATCGCTTTCTTCTTCCTCGAAGTCCTCGCCACCCTCGATCATGATGGTGCTGGCGTTGGAACTGGGCTGACGCTCTTCCGGTGGCGCGGGACGAGGCGGACGCGCTGGCCGTTCGGGCCGGTCGCCGCGTTCTCCCCGATCACTGCGTTCCGACCGCTCACCGCGCTCCGACCGCTCAGGGCGCTCGGCGCGCTCCGGAGTTCCGGAGGCCGCCATGTCGCCGCCCTGGCCCGGCTCGGGCAGGCCCAGCTTCTGGCGCTGCTCACGCAGCACGGCCTTGCGGGACAACTTGATGCGGTTGCCTTCCACGCCCAGGACCTTCACCATCACCTGATCGCCTTCGCGCAGCTCGTCCTTCACTTCGCGGACGCGATGCTCGGCGATTTCGCTGATGTGCAGGAGGCCGTCGGTGCCGGGGAAGATTTCCACGAACGCGCCGAACTCCGCCAGGCGAACCACTTTGCCGAGGTAGGTCTTGCCGACTTCCGGCACCGCGGTCAGATCGTTGATCATGGCCAGCGCCTTCTTCAGGCCTTCCTCGTCGCTCGATGCCACGTTGACGCGGCCGGTGTCGTCCACGTCGATCTTGACCTGCGTAGCCTCGATAATGCCGCGGATGGTCTTGCCACCCGGCCCGATCAGATCGCGAATCTTGTCGGTCGGAATCTGCAGGGTGCGGATCTGCGGCGCGAACTTCGACTTCTCAGTGCGCGGCCCGTTCAGCACGGCATCCATCGTGTCCAGCAGGAACATGCGTCCGCGCCGCGCCTGCTCGAGCGCCTCGCGCATGATCTGCCCGGTGATGCCGCCGATCTTGATGTCCATCTGCAGAGCGGTGATGCCGTTGCGGGTGCCGGCGACTTTGAAATCCATATCGCCGTAGTGATCTTCAGCGCCCGCGATGTCGGTGAGGATGGCGTAGTCGTCGCCTTCCTTCACCAGACCCATGGCGATGCCGGCCACCGACGCCTTCAGCGGAATGCCCGCATCCATGAGCGCCAGGCTGGCGCCGCAGACTGAAGCCATCGACGAAGAGCCGTTCGATTCCAGAATGTCCGACACCACGCGCAGCGAGTAAGGCGATTCGTCTTCGCCCGGCAGAACCGCGCTGATAGCGCGCTCCGCCAGTGCTCCGTGTCCGACTTCGCGGCGTCCGACGCCGGTCATACGGCCGGTTTCTCCTACCGAGAACGGCGGGAAATTGTAATGGAGCATGAACTTTTTCCGCTGCTCGCCTTCGAACGTCTCCAGGCGCTGCGAGTCGTCCGTGGTGCCGAGGGTTGCGGTCACCAGGGCCTGGGTTTCGCCGCGGGTAAAGAGCGCCGAGCCGTGCGTGCGGGGCAGAACCCCAAGCTCGATCGAAATGGGGCGAATCTCATCGAAGGCACGATGATCCGGCCGCACCCGCTCCTTCGTCACCTGCTCGCGGAACATCCGTTCGCGCAGGGTTTCGTAGTAGTGCGCCAGCTTCTTTTTCGCCGCCGCGGCGTTTGCATCGTCCGGGATCTCCGCCTTCAGCTCGTCCTGGATCTGCTTCACCAGCACCTGGCTCTCGAGCTTCGGATGAGTCTTCGTATCCAGCGCATCCTTCAGCCGCGCGCCCATTTTTGCCTGCAGAGCGTCGAAATACGCCTGGTCGAACTCCGGAGCCGTGACCGGCCGTTTCGTCTTGCCCGCCCGGGACACCAGGTCTTCGATGGCGGCCACGATTTTCTTAATCTCGGTGTGCCCGAACTCGATCGCGTCGACAACCGTTTCTTCGGTGGCCTCGTTTGCGCCGCTCTCGATCATCACGATGCCGTCTTTGGTTCCGACTACCGTGATGTTTACCTTGCTGTCGCGGCGCTCGGTGTACGACGGATTGACAACGAACTCGCCATTGATCTGTCCGACGCGGACCGCGCCGATGATCGCGCCGAACGGAATGTCCGACAGAGCCAGCGCACAGCCTGCGGCGTTAATGCCCACGATGTCCGGGTCGTTTTCCTTGTCTGCCGAGAAGACCAGGGCGATGATCTGAGTTTCGT
>JBAUZR010000687.1:0-9591 GCA_049585375.1 Acidobacteriaceae bacterium | reverse complement strand
ACTGCAGACCCAGTGCCAGTACCGGCACAAGGATGTAAATGAGGAGGGGAAACGACCGGGAGCCCACCTCGCGCCGCGAGGACGCCATCAGGGCCATCCCTATGCCCCTCCCTGCGGGTTGGTACTCGGAGGCGGTTCGCTCTCGCCAGGCTTGCTGGCGTCTGGTTTCTTCCCTGCCGGCGCCGACCCTTCCTGCGATGATCCGGGCACAGGTCGCGGGCGTGGCTTGTCATGCGACTTCGCCGCTGCCGTGGATGAATTCTCCGTCTTGCCCGGCGTGGTTTCCGGCGAACTTGACGCACTCTCCGATGACTGGACGGCCGGCAGTCGCTGACCCGGGACCAGATCCGCCGCAGGCGGAATATCCGATGGACTAAACCGGTCGGGGTGCAGCGCCTGGGGCGGATGGGCCGGCCCGAGGCTGGCGTTCGCACCGTTCGGCTGCTGCGCGCTCGACGACGTCTTCGGATCGCTCCGCGAGGGCAGCCGCTCCGCCAGCACATCGGAAGCCTTCTGCGCCTCCTCCTGGGCCTCGGTCAGGTCATCCTGCATCTGCGCCGGCATCACATTGCCGGTGCTCGTGATCACCAGCACTTCTTCCAGCCGCGACAGATTCGCCGCTGGTTTGATCAGCACATTCACCAGCGTTCCATCCGGGTCCGGCTGCACCTTCTGCACCGCGCCCACAGCCAGACCTCGCGGATAAATGCCGTCGCCACCGCTGGTCAGCACCGTGTCACCCTTCTGAATCCGCTCGTCCGGCGAGATGTTCACGATTTCCGGATGACCCCAGCTGTCCCCGCGCAGCACCCCGCGAATGCGCGTCTTCTCAAGAATCACGCCCGCGCCGCTGGTGGGGTCGGAGATCTCCAGCACCTGGCTGGTGTGTCCGAAAACGTCGCGCGTCTTGCCCACGATGCCGTCCGGCGTAATCACCGGCATATCCGGCTTCAGGCCGTCCCGCGAGCCCTTGTCGATAAGCAGCACCTTCGACTGCTCGGTACCCGACGAGCCAATCACCTGGGCGGCGACTGTCTTGTAGATATATTTCTCTTTGAATCCCAGCAGCGCCTGCAGCCGCTGTCCCTGGCGCGCGTCCTCGGCCAGGCTCTCTTCTTCCAGGCGCAGGTTGTCCAGCTGACTTTTCAGATCCTTGTCCTGCTGGCGCACGTGGATCAGATCCACATAATTCATCCATGCGCTGCGAATGCCGTGGCCGGTGCCCCGCAGCAGCCGTTCAGGCGGTGAGACCAGGCCCACAACCCAGGAGCGAATCAGGCGCACGCTCCCCTTGTCCGATGAATTCGGTCCCGGACGGCGAACCTGTACCGCCAGTCCCACCACCTGCACCATCAGGACAGTAATCAGCACGAGAGCGTTGCGGTAGCGGCTGTAAAACGATTCCATTGACCCAGGACCTGCTTATGCCGGCGGTCGCGCCACCCGTCATCCGTCGATCTTGATTTTGCGCAGCAGACGGAAGTCGCTCAGCATCTTTCCGGTTCCCAGCACTACGCTGGCCAGCGGATCGTCCGCAATCGAAACCGGCAGGCCGGTTTCCTCGCGAATGCGCTTGTCGAGATTTTTGATGAGCGCTCCGCCTCCGGTGAGCACGATACCGCGGTCGCTGATGTCAGCGCTCAGCTCCGGCGGCGTCCGCTCCAGCGCTACGCGAATCCCGTTCAGGATCGTGGAAATGCACTCGCCGAGCGCTTCGCGGATTTCCCCGTCGTCGATGGTGATCGTCTTGGGCACGCCTTCGATCAGATTGCGCCCCTTGATCTCCATCGTCATCGGCTTGTCCAGCGGATAGGCCGAGCCCAGTTCGATCTTGATCTGTTCCGCGGTCCGCTCCCCGATCAGCAGATTATATTTCCGCTTCAGGTAATTCATGATGGCTTCGTCCATCTGATTACCCGCCATGCGCAGCGATCGGGAATAGACGATGCCTGAAAGCGAGATCACGGCAATGTCCGTCGTGCCCCCGCCGATATCCACCACCATGTTGCCGCTTGGCTCCGTGATGGGCAGCCCGGCGCCAATCGCGGCCACCATCGCCTGCTCCACCAGGAAAACCTCACTGGCCTTGGCGCGATAGGCCGAGTCCTCGACCGCGCGCTTTTCCACCTGGGTAATCTCTGAAGGCACCCCGATCACGATCCGCGGATGCACCAGCATCTTGCGGTTATGGGCCTTCTGGATGAAGTAGTTCAGCATCTTCTCGGTGACCTTGAAGTCGGCGATCACACCGTCCTTCATCGGCTTGATGGCCACGATATTGCCGGGGGTCCGCCCCAGCATCTCCTTCGCCTCTTTGCCCACCGCTTCCACTTCACCGGTGTTCTTATTAATGGCTACGATCGACGGCTCGTTGACAACAATGCCCTTATTGGCAGCAAAGACGAGCGTGTTCGCCGTGCCCAGGTCAATGGCCAGGTCGTTGGAGAAGACACTGAAGAGCGATCGCAGACTGTGCGATCGCGGAGAACGCGGCTGAAATCCATTCGATGACATCGAGAAATGAGCTTTTCTGAGAGGAACTGGCTTTATTGTACGGCCTTACCAACCTCTGGGAAACTCTCGCAAACTCGAAATATACCGGCAATAGCACCTTAGTTCTCACCCCCTCCATGCCCGGGTTATCCTGTTAGGTTTTGAGTCGTCTCCAGGAGATCGTCGCCCCATGGCGCTAAAAACGCACCTGAATCTGATCGGTGGCCGCTGGATTCCCGCCCACACCGGCAAAACCTTCCTTAACGTCAACCCCGCCCGCAAGGACGACATCGTCGGCGAATTCCAGGCCTCCGGCCCGGAAGATGTCGATGCTGCCGTCGCAGCAGCCGCCGAGGCCTGGAAATCCTGGCGTCTCACCCCGGCTCCCAAACGCGCCGAGATCCTCAACCGCGCCGGCGATCTGCTCGTTCAACGTAAGGAACAATACGCCCAGGACATGACCCGCGAGATGGGCAAGGTCCTTGCTGAAACGCGCGGCGACGTCCAGGAAGCCATCGACACAGCCTTCTATATGGCCGGCGAAGGCCGCCGTCTCTTTGGCGTCACCACGCCCTCCGAACTGCGCAACAAGTTCGCCATGGCCGTCCGCATGCCCGTCGGCGTCTGCGGCATGATCACGCCCTGGAACTTCCCCATGGCCATCCCCTCGTGGAAGCTCCTGCCTGCCCTCGTCTGCGGCAATACCTGCGTCATCAAGCCCGCCATGGACACGCCGCTCTCCACGCTGAACCTGGTGCAGACCCTCGTCGATGCGGGCCTTCCCCCGGGCGTCGTCAACTACGTCACCGGCTCCGGCTCTCAGGTGGGCACGCGGATCGTCGAGCATCCCGGCGTTGCCGCCATTTCATTCACCGGCTCCTCCGAGGTCGGCAGCGTCGTAGGCCAGACCGCCGCCAAGCACTTCAAAGCCTGCTCGCTGGAGATGGGCGGCAAGAATGCCATGATCGTCCTCGAAGACGCCAACCTCGACCTCGCCGTCGACGGCGCGCTCTGGGGCGCTTTCGGCACTACTGGCCAGCGCTGCACCGCCACCAGCCGTATCATCGTGCACCGTGCCGCGGCCGAGGAGTTCATCTCGAAGCTCGTCTCCCGCGCCCAGGCTCTCAAAGTCGGCGACGGCCTCGACGAATCCGTGCAGGTGGGCCCGCAAGTCAACCGCCAGCAAATCGAAACCTCCACCAGCTACTGCAAAGTCGCCCAGGACGAAGGCGCGCAACTGCGCTGTGGCGGCAGAGCCCTCACTGACGGCGCCTATGCCAACGGGCACTTCTTTGCGCCGACAATCTTTTCCGGCGTAAAGCAAAACATGCGCATCGCTCAGGAAGAGGTCTTCGGCCCGGTCCTCAGCATTCTCGAGTGTGCGGACTTCGACGAGGCCATCGCGATCTCGAACAATATCCCCTACGGCCTGTCTACCGCGATCTACACACGCGACGTGAACCGCGCCTTCCGCGCCATGCGCGACCTCGAAGCCGGCATCACCTACGTCAACGCACCCACCATCGGAGCGGAAGTGCATCTCCCCTTCGGCGGCGTGAAGCAAACCGGCAACGGCCATCGCGAGGGCGGCATCGGCGCGATTGATTTCTACACCACCTGGAAATCGGTGTACGTCGATTACTCTGACAAGCTGCAGAGGGCGCAGATCGACACGGGGGAATAATTTCAGGCGGTTCGCACATCCCTCCCACAGCGAACCGCCGATGCTTTACGATGGCTGTGGTTCTCTGCGAGCCGCATTCCTCGCGGCCTCCGCAATTACGGATACTCACGCGGCACCGCAGTGAATCGGGCCCGAATGGATAACCCTTCGCTTCACGCGAAGTCCAAAACTTATAAGTCAGACGATGATTACTGTTACAGACCTGACCAAGCGTTACGCCCGCACCACCGCCGTTGACCACATCTCTTTCGCTGTAGAAAAAGGCCAGATCGTAGGCTTTCTGGGCCCCAACGGCGCCGGCAAAACCACCACCATGCGCATGCTCACGTGCTTCTTCCCGCCCACTGCGGGAACAGCCACGGTCGCAGGCTACGATGTCTTCACCCAGCCGCTCGACGTGCGCAGACACATTGGATATCTGCCCGAGGCGCCACCGCTCTACCTCGAAATGGAGACGGCTGAATATCTGCGCTTCGTCGGACGCCTCAAAGGCCTCTCCGGCACGGAGCTGGAGACGCGCATCAACTTCGTCTGCGACCGGTGCAGCATCGGCGACGTCAGAAAGAAGCTCATGGGCAAGCTCTCCAAGGGCTACCGGCAGCGCGTTGGCCTCGCTCAGGCCATCATCCACAATCCCGAGGTCCTCATCCTCGACGAGCCCACCGCCGGCCTCGATCCCAGGCAGATCAACGAAACGCGCGACCTTATCAAATCCCTCGCCGGCGACCACACTATCATCCTCAGCACCCACATCCTGCCGGAGGTGGAACAGACCTGTGAGCAGGTCATCATTATCAATAAGGGCAAGCTGGTCACCACCGACTCCGTCCACAACCTGCAGGAGCGCGCCCGTGGCGCGGAATCCATGCTGCTCGAAGTGGCTGCGCGCAGTGGCGATCTGTCGATTCCGCGCGTGCAGGAGCGCCTCGGCGCCATCGCCGGGGTCAGCAACGTCACCTGCAAGGGGCAGGACGACCAGGCTGCCGTCTTTGAAGTGGAGAGCCGCAAGGGTCAGCTGGTCCGAGGCGATCTCGCCCGCGCCGTGTGCGATGCCGGCTGGGATCTCAACGAGCTCCGCCCCGCCGCTATGAGCCTCGAAGAGATCTTTCTCCAACTCACCGGCGCCGAGGCCGCTGCTCCGCCTCCAGAAATCGGCACCCCGCCGCCGCCCGACATCAGCACCGCTGCCGAATCCGGCGCTCCGGAGGAACGGGCATGAGAAATCTCTGGATCATCTGCCGCCGCGAGCTGTCGAGCTACTTCAGCTCGCCCATCGCCTGGCTGTTGCTCACGATGTACAGCATCATCTTTGGCTGGTTCTTCTGGAATTACCTTGGCGACTTTGTCGTTGAAGGCATCGAGATGCAGATGGCCGGACAGATGCAGCCTATGAACATCAACGAGCAGATCATTCGCCCGCTGATGCTCAACACCAGCTTCCTCGCGCTCTTCTTCGTGCCTCTCATCACCATGCGCCTCTTCGCGGAAGAAAAGCGCAACGGCACCATCGAGCTGCTCGCAACCTCGCCGGTGCGCGACATGGAGATCATCCTCGGCAAGTGGCTGGCCGCCGCCATTCTTTACGCGTGGCTGCTGGTCTACGCCGGCATTAATTTCGCGTTTCTGTTTGCTTACGGGCATCCGGACTGGAAGCCTATGCTCGTTGGCTACCTCGGTCTGCTGCTCCAGGCCGCCGCCCTGCTGGCCCTCGGCACCTTCATCTCCACGCTGACAAAAAACCAGATCATTGCCGGCGCCGCTACCTTCGGCGTCATCCTGCTCTTCTGGGTCTTCTCCTGGGTCAGCAGTTACGACTCATCGACATGGGCCCAGGTGCTCTCTTACCTGTCGGTGCCCGTGCACTACGAATCCTTCGGCCGCGGCGTTGTCTCATTGAAAGATGCTGTCTACTACGTCAGCTTCATCTTTCTGGGACTCTTCTTTACCGCCCGCTCGATGGAATCCCTTCGGTGGAGGTCCTAGTCAGGCATGGCCAGTCAGTGGTTGAAAGCCCGTCAGACCAAATACGCAAGCTACGCGACGATCTATATCCTGATTGTTCTGGCCATCGTGGTGGTCGCCAATGTTCTCGCCAATCGCTACGAGAAGACCTACGACGCCACCGCGAACAAGCGCTACAGCCTCTCCAGCGAGACGAAGAAGATCGTCGATGAGCTGAAGCAGCCCGCCACTATCACCTATTTCAATCAGAGCGGCCACTTCGCCGAAGGTAAGCCCATCCTCGATGAGTACGCCAACCTCTCGTCGAAGATCCACGTCGTCTATGTCGATCCTGACAAGGAGCCCAATGTCGCCCGCGCAGCCGGCATCCGCAACCTGAATACCGCAACGGTTCAGGTAGGCGAGCACACCGAAACCGCCGGCGACATGACCGAGGAAGGCCTCACCGGCGCCCTCATCCGCGACGTCAAAGGCAACACCCGAACCGTCTGCTTCGTTACCGGCAGCGGCGAGCACCAGATCGACGACTCCACCCGCGACGGCCTCTCTCATCTCAAAGACCTCCTCGGCCGCGACAGTTATCAAACCCAGTCCATCGACCTGATCACGCAGGCCCAGGTCCCCTCCGCCTGCACCGCCATCGTCATCGCCGGGCCGACGCACGACTATCAGCAGCCCGAGGTCTCGGCCATCAAGACCTACATCGACAACGGCGGCCGCGCCTTCTTCATGCTCGATCCTCCGCTGAAGATGGGCCCCTCGCAGATCGGCGATAACGATGCTCTCACTTCCCTGCTCGCCGGATGGGGCGTCACCATGGACAAGGATCTCGTCCTCGACCTGAACCCCATCGGCCAGATCGCCGGCCTTGGTCCCCAGGTGCCGCTGGTTACCAGCTACACATCGCAGGCCATCGTTGCCGGCATGAAAGGCACCGCCACCGCCTTCCCGCTCTCGCGCTCCATCACCACCAGCAACGTCAGCACGGCAACCGTCGAGCCGCTCTTCTCGTCTTCGCAGAGCAGCCTGGCCACCACCGACCTCAGCTCTCCGCGCGTGGATATCAAGGATCCCAACAACAAGAAGGGTCCGCTTACTCTGGCCGCGGCCGCCACTCTTATCGGCGGCAAGCCCAATCAGCAGGGACGCCTCGTCGCCATCGGCAGCTCCATCTGGGCCTCGAATCGCTTTATCGACTTCAACGGCAACGGCGACCTCGCCACCAACGCCATCAACTGGCTCACGTCTGACGAGGACCTCATCTCGATCCGGCCCAAAGCGCCGGAGGATCGCCGCATCACCATGACCCAGGCCCAGCTGCGCACGGTCCGCATCGTCAGCCAGTTTGTTCTGCCCCTCATCGTGATCCTGGCCGGCATCCTCGTCTGGTGGAAGAGGAGGTAGCCTCCCGGGCTTAACTTCCGGCATTACCGGAATTTCAAATGTCTGCTATGAAACTTCGTGGTCTGCTCATTGCTGTCGTGGTTCTCGCCATTCTCGGTGGCGCTCTCTACTGGTCGTCCCACCGCAAAACGCCGCCCACCCCCGCCTCTGCTGCCACTCCGCCCATCCTCAGGGTCGATCCTGCATCGGTCACGGCGCTCACCGTCACGCAGAAGAACGCTCCGCCTGTCACCCTCACGCGCAGCGCTGCGGACAAGTGGCAGATCACTGCACCCCAATCAACTCTGGCCGACGCCAATGCCGTGTCCGGCGTCCTTTCCAACCTCGATCCCCTGCCCTCCCAGCGCGTCATCGCCGACAAAGCCACAGACCTCGCTCCCTACGGCCTTCAAAATCCTTCCGTCACCATCGACATCACTGAGAAGAACAACGAGACGCTAAAGATTCTCCTGGGCGACGACACGCCGACCGGTGACGCCGTTTATATCTCCCTGGCTGGGAAGCCGCGGGTCTTCACCGCCGCTTCGTACATCAAGAACAGCCTGAATAAATCGTTCGATGATCTTCGAGACAAGCGACTTCTTCCCATCGACACTGCGTCGGTCACTACGATCGATCTCGATCGCAAGCCTCAGCCTGTCGATTTTGGCCGTGTGCAAAATGGCTGGCAGATTCAGAAGCCCGAGCCCTACCGCACCGACACCTTTCAGGTCGAGGATCTCCTCACGCAGCTGACCAACGCCAAAATGGATACCCTCACCACGCCGGAAGCCGCCGCAAAAGCCTTCGCCCACGCCACCCCCGTGGCCACCGCCACAATCACTGGCGGTTCCGGCACAGATACGCTCGAGGTCCGCAGGGAGAAGGACGACTACTACGCCAAATCCAGCGTCCTGCGCGGCGTGTATAAGGTCGCCTCCACCAACAGCACCGCTCTCTCTGAAGCCCTCAATCGCTCCCTCGACGACTATCGCAACAAGCAACTCTTCGGCTTTGGCTTCGCCGACCCTGACAAGATCGACGTCCACTCCGGCTCAACGTCCCTCACCCTCACGCACGCCGGCACCACCTGGACCTCCGGCGGCCAGAAGATGGACACCGCCTCCGCCGAGTCCCTCGTTTCTGCTCTGCGCGACCTCGTGGCCACCAAATTCGCCACCAGCGGATTCACCGCGCCGGAGATTGATGTCACGGTGACCTATGGGGGCGGCAAGAAGACCGACCACCTCCAGATTCAGAGGACGAAAGACGGCGGCATCGCCAAACTCAACGATGGTCCCTCGTTGTATCAGCTGGACGCCGTCACCTTGAACGAGTTCATCAACGCGGTGAAAGCGGTCAAACCGGCCGCGCCCGCAAAGAAGAAGTAACGCAGAGCGCCTTGGGCAGCGACGCCTCTGGTGAGTTCCCGCTGGTCCTCTGATCTCTCTGCGTCCTCTGCGGTGGAGTCTATTCGTTACCCGCTCTCATCCCCAGCTAAATTCAACCGGCATCTCGACGTCCGGGTGAAGACTCTTTTTCACCGGGCAGGTGTGCGCCGCTCTTTCCAGCTTTTGCTGGTCTTCGGGACTGAGCGCATGCGGCACGTGGATCCGAACCGTCAGCCTCTGAATCCTCCGCGGCGGCGGCGTCATTTCCTTTTCCACGATCGCCGTGGTGCCGGCGATGTTGATACCGAGTGTGCGGGCCAGGATGCCCATCACCGTCAGCATGCAGCTGCCCAGCGCGGTGGCCACCAGATCCGTAGGTGAATAACTTTCGCCTCGCCCCTGATTATCCTTTGGGGCATCCGTACTGAGTTCGGTTCCGGAGGGACCGTGCACCGCCCTGCAGTGCAGCTCGCCCTGGTATTCCAGTTGAATCGCGACCATCCTTCCCCCCTGAGCGCGCGGCTCAAGTCCGCGCAGATTGGCAAACTCCCTCTAAGTCCTATTGTCGCGTAGATCGCAGAAGGCGGCATCGGTTGACAGCCACCTTCAATTCTGCAGGACGAATTCTGCAGAACGCCGATTCATCACAAACGCCCCTCAGATCCCTCGCCCCTGTGG
>JBAUZR010000686.1:0-3897 GCA_049585375.1 Acidobacteriaceae bacterium | reverse complement strand
GAAGTACTCGAAGGCGATCATCATCAGCACGAAGACGACCATGAAGCCGAAGAGCGAGCGCGAGTCCTGGCCGCCGCCGCCGCCCTGCTGATTCGGATTTTGTATCTCTGCCAAAACTTTCTTTCCTGTCTGTTACCGGGGTGGGGAGCTTATCGAGTGGGCGTCGGGATGCCGACAGCGGACGGTCTGTGCCTGGGGGGCACGGGATCGAAGCCGCCGGGATGCAGCGGATGGCAGCGAGCGAGGCGACCCAGCGCCATCACGGCTCCGCGGACGAGACCGTGCTCGGCCATGGCGATGGCCGCGTACTCCGAGCAGGTCGGCTGAAAGCGGCAGGCGCCGGGCAGGCCCGGAAGGGCGTGAAGCACCGGCGAGAGGACACGCTTATAGAGCAAGAGGAGCGTCCCGGCAACGCGAGCGCGCAGACGGCCGGGAACGGACCGGGTCAAGGCTTTGCTCCCGCCGCGACGGCGACACCGGCAAAGATACGCGACACTTCCCGCTCCAGCTGGGCGAACTCCATATCGAGCACCATGCGCCGGGGATGCAGCACAACGTCAACGCCCGGCGGCAGCTCCGCGAGGTGCAGGCGTACAGCTTCGCGCATGCGCCGGCGAATACGATTGCGCTCGACGGCGCCGCCGAGGACGCGACCGGCTGTTAATCCTATACGCGGAAGGTCGCCTGCAGGATCCCCGGCCGGACGTGCGCGATAAAAGTAACTCATGGATGCAGACGAATACCTTCGGCTTTCGCGATAGACACGCTGATAGTCGGCGTGTTTCCGCAGACGGGCACTGCGCCAGTCGAAGCTTGCCTCCGGCATATTTCCATTCTGTCGCACATTGCAGGCGGCGAACCGAAGATCAGGTGCGCGGCCTGGGCCACTCTGCTGAACGGGAATCGTGCAGAAGAAACTAATCGCGGTAACCGGCACTGACGGAAACACGCTTGCGGCCCCTGGCGCGTCTGCGCGACAACACCGCGGCGCCGCTCTTCGTCTTCATGCGGGTGCGGAAGCCGTGCGTTTTAGAACGGCTGCGGCGATTGGGCTGAAATGTGCGCTTCGGCATGAAACCTGACTCCTGAACTTTTGGATCGGATGGTGGGGCGTGCGCGCTGCCTCAGTATTGGCCCGGTTCGGGCGCGCAACCACTCTCATCGGCCGCGCAACTGCTGAGAACACGCGTCTTCGCGGCAAGTTCTGAGTATATCTCATCATCTGCGCCGCCGCAAAAGACACGCGGCTCGCGCGATTTTCACCAGCATCGGTGCAACTTGAAAGAGCTCGAAATTTTCTCGGCGCAGATGCATTCTTTCGTCCTGCGGACTGTGCTACTATCGGCAACGTTCACTTAAGATTTTTTCGACGCCCTGCGGTTGTCGGAAGAACTTTGACCGACGCTCCGATGCGTGACAGATCGGAGCCCATTCCCGGCCAGTACGGATAATGCTTCTGAATCGCCCTGTTTCCACATCGCAGGGTTACCTCGGGCATTTCCATAATTTGGCCCCACGGCTCCGGTCGCTTCCGCACCCTGGCGTTTGCAACGAGGATTGCGCATGTCTTCTTTCGCCGTCACGTCATCTGTCGCTCTCAATCCATGGGTCCAAATCCTCGCCGCGCTGGAGAAGAAGGTCAATCGCCAGTCATTCGACACCTGGCTGAAGCCGACCCGGTACAGCTATGCGCGCGAGCGGATGCTGTTTGTGCGGATTCCGACGCCGGAATTCAAGCATGTGGGCGATCGTTACGGCGACCTGATCCAGGAAGCGATCGAGAACCTGCACCTCGAATTCGACGATGTGACATTCATAACCGCGGAAGAAGATCCGACGCTGCCGCGGGTGCGCGAGGACGGCGGATTTGCTCCCGCCTCTTCGACGGAGATGCCGGGGCATCGGACGAACGGCGGAACGCGTCCCATGCCGATGGGCGGCCCACAGCAGGCGCGCTTCGACTGGTCGACGGCGGCGCAGCTGAATGCGCGCTACACCTTCGACGGATTCGTTTGCGGGCCGGGCAATCAGTTTGCGCGAGCCGCGGCTATGGCCGTCTCCGAACAGCCCTCGAAGGCTTATAACCCCCTGTTCCTGTATGGCGGCGTGGGGATGGGCAAGACGCATCTGATGCACGCGATTGGGCACGAGATGAAGCGGCGCCAGCCGGAAGCGTCGATCTCGTACGTGTCGGCGGAGAAGTTCACGAACGAGATGATCAGTTCAGTGCGCTACGACAAGATGACCAGCTTCCGGGATCGTTTCCGCACGGTCGATCTGCTGCTCATCGACGACATTCAGTTCCTCTCGCAGAAGGAGCGGACGCAGGAAGAGTTCTTCCATACGTTCAACGCGCTGCACGACAACATGAAGCAGATCGTGATCGCGTCGGATCGGCCGCCGCGGGAACTGGCGGAGATTGAGGATCGTCTGCGCAGCCGCTTTGAGTGGGGACTGATCGCGGACATTCAGCCGCCGGATCTGGAAACGAAAGTGGCGATCCTGCAGAAGAAAGCGGAGAGCGAGCATCTGCCGGCGCCTTTGCCCATGGACGTGGCGCTGTTCATCGCGTCGAACGTGCGGACCAATGTGCGCGAGCTGGAAGGCGCGCTGGTGCGGCTGGTCGCGTGGTGCGGGCTGAACGGCGTGGAGATCACGCTGCCGACAGCGCAGCAATGCCTGAAGCAGTTCATCGACACGCAGGTGCGGAAGATCACGATCGAGGCGATTCAGCGCACCGTTGCCGAACAGTTCGGGATGCGCGTTTCCGAGCTGAAGCAGAAAAACAATTCCCGTGCGGTTGTGGTTCCGCGGCAGATCGCGATGTATCTGGCGAAGCAGCTGACGGAAGCCTCGCTGCCGGAAATCGGACGGCAGTTCGGCGGGAAACACCACACCACGGTGATGCACTCGATCGGGAAGATCGACGAGCAGCGGCGCAGCGACAAGAACCTGAACAGCACGCTGAATAAGCTGCAGGAAACGCTGAACGGCTGAGTACTGCCGCACGCGCGGACGCGGTCCGGGTGTTATGTGTGGCAAGGAAAGTACTTTCAGAAATCACTTGTGCCACACACTATATCGTTACAGCGCCTTCAATCCAGCTGACTGGAAGATCTGCGAGATGTAGGTCATGTCGCGGAGTCCTTCCTGTCCGGCGGTCTTGGGCTCTCGGTTGTTCCAGACACAGTCGGCGAAGTAATCAGCCTGGGTCCGGAAGTCGATGGGATCATGCTCCTCTTCGGGCATGTCGAGGGTCTGGCCCCCGGAGAGGCGCGCCCGCAGGTGCATCTTGTCGTAGTTGAAGGCGGGGTCCATCTCGATGGTGCCTTTGGAGCCCTGCACCCGGAAGAAATTCGCTCCGTTGGCGCCGTAGGTGGTGTTGCAGCTGGCGAGGATGCCGGAGGGGAACTTCAGTGTCCAGCCATCGTTCTCCTCGACGTCATTGAACCGGCCGTCGTGATCGATGACCGATGCGTTCGCCTTGATGTCCGTGGGCTCTTCGCCGGTGAGGTAGCGGCTGGCGTTGAGGCAGTAGATGCCGACGTCGAGCATCGGGCCGCCGCCGGAGAGCTTTCTGTTGATGCGCCACTCAGGGCTCCGGACACCGTCCAGAACAAACGTCGGCTGGATGTCGAAACCGAAAGCGGCTTCGATGATCTGCACCTGCCCGAGGGCGCCGGAGCGAATGAGATCGATGGCCTTGAGGTGGAGGGCGTTGTACTGGCAGCGGTAAGCGATCATGAGCTTCACGTTGTGCTTCTGGCAGGCCTCGATCATGGCGCGGCAGTCGGAGAGGCTGGTGGCCATGGGCTTTTCGCAGAGCACATGCTTGCCGGCTTTGGCAGCGCGAATGGTGTACTCGGCGTGCATGGAGTTGGGCAGGGCGATGTAGAC
>JBAUZR010000685.1:0-5126 GCA_049585375.1 Acidobacteriaceae bacterium | reverse complement strand
TCCTGCGAATCGTCGTACCCAGACTCAACGAGTGCTTCGCCGGCAGGCACGTTCTCTTTGGCATGGAATACAGTTTTCCTCGCATCGGGAGGCGTGCGTTAACCGTTTCCTATTCTCCAATTGAAGTTTCCGGATCGGTGGAGGCAGTCGCATGCGTGCTTCGGGACGTCACGGATATGAAACGCATTGAGACTGTAGAGACGGGTTGGCAGAAGCGCATCGAACTGGCGGAAGGCGCTGGCCTTCGAATTGGGCTTTGGGATTGGGACATTCAGGAAAACACAGTCGTGTGGTCCGATGAGTCCTACCGGCAATGGGGATTCACACGCGATACATTCTCCGGCAACGTGACTGAAGCGGTGCCGCGAATCCACCCGGACGACCGCCCCCAGGTTGAAGCGGCGATCCACCGCGTCATTTCCTGCGAAACAAATGAATATTCATCCCAATACCGCGTCCAACGCCCCGACGGTTCTGTTTGCTGGATCGACGCACGTGGTGCGATTCTCCACTCCTCGTCCACGCGCATGATCGGCATTGGGGTGGATATCACCGATTACAAACGGACCCACGACGTGACGAACGCGCCCCTACGCTAGTCAGGAGTGCCGCAGGCTGTTTCTCCGTCGGTGTCAGCCCTTGCATCGCGATCCGGTGTCCTTACGGCCGGCGCGCGCGACGACAGCGAAGACGCGCGGCCGGCCGTTCCTTAAGCGTCTCATCACTTCCCGGGTTTCGCCGCCGGTACGGGTCCGCCGCCAACCACCAGCTTGGGCTGGGTCGCCAGATCCTGGCAAGGCTGGCTGCCGTTCGAATAAACGATGTCGAGAATATACCCCGGCGGAAAGGCTTCGGCGTCGCTGGGTACTTCGACCGCCACCCAGTCGCCTGGAGCCAGGTCGTACTGCGCCTGCGAGAGAGGCCAGTTCTCTGGATTGTCCGTGTCCGGCTTGATGGTGACGGCCAGCGATCCGGTGTTGTGCCAGATGAAGTGATCGCCGGCGTAGATCTCCACGTCGTTGCACAGGTTGGAGACATACTGTCGGGCAATGATCAGGGTTTGCGTAGTCACGTCGGAGTCCGTCGGCGTGCAGGAAAACGTATAGCTCGACGGCGCACCGGCTTCATTCGAAACCGTCACCGAGACGGAGGGGCTTTGACTCGTCAGCACCGGGGCAGCCGGCGACAGAGGCCAGTCACTGGACTGGACGCTCACATTTCCATTCTCCAAAGCAGAGGCATTGGCAAACCAGTAGAAGGTTTCGTTGGGGTACACTACGACTTTTTCACTGTAGACGTTGAAGCTGCGCGTCGGCATGACGGCTCCTTTTCCTGATTTTGGGACGGCAGAGCGCGTGGGGAATTATTTTGACAAAGCCTTATTGAGCAACTGCTGGAACTGGGGGTTATTCCGCAGGTTATTGAACTCCGGGGAATCGCGAACGATCGAGGCAGAGTAGCCGGCGGTGAAGGCCTTCTGCAACCATTCGAGCGCGTCGCCCGTTTCGCCCAGATCGTTATATACCACGGCAGCGTTAAAAAGCAGGTCTTTGTCGCCACGGCCCAATTCGATCGACTGCGCAAGATGGCTCAGCGCGTCCGTCTTGTCGCCCAGCTCAGCATAGATGCCGGCCGCGTCGCCCTGCCGCTCGGCATCCCGGGGATTGACCTGAAGCTGCTGGTTCACCAGGGCTAGCTGCTTCTGAAAGGCGGGGCGCGCTTTTGCCTTTTGCCCGCTTCGCTCAAGGGCGTCCGCCAGATTGCCCCAGAGATCGGGATTGCCGGAATCGTACGTCAGCGCCTGCTGGTAGATACGCGCTGCGTCGGCGAACCGCCCCACCTGGTAATACGCGGTTCCCAGGTTGGTATAGGCATCGCCGGTGGGATGGAGCCGGATGGACTGCTCCAGCGCCTGGATGGCTTCGGAGTATTTCCCGAGGTATTCATAGGCCACGCCCAGGTCGGAGTAGTCGACGTAGCTTTCCGGAGCCAGCTGGATCGTCTGCTGGAACATCTGCGCAGCCTGTCCGTATTCGGCCTGCTGCAGGTAGAAGAGGCCGAGCTGCTCATGCACGTAGCTGGAGTTGGGATTCGCGGCGACAGCCTGCTTGTAGACGTTCTCGGCATCCGCCAGTCGGTTGAGTTTCGCGTAAGCCAGGGCCAGACCCACTACGGCGTGCTCGTTCGTCGGCTCCAGCTCGATCGCCTTCTGGTATTCGCCGGCGGCCTCCTGGTAATTGCCCGTGCCCCCGTCCACAAGCCCCAGGCACATATGTCCGTCAGCTCCCGCATTGCCGAGGGAGATCGCCTGGTTGCAGTCGGCCTTTGCCTTGCCAACCCAGTCGTTCTGGTGGGTGTTGCTGTAGTCGTACCACTCGGCCTCGCCCCGCTCGGCGAAGGCGCGGCCGAAGCTCGGATCCAGCTGCAGCGCACGGTCCAGCACCTGCAGTGCGTTGGGGATATTGCCCGGCCGCCGGATCGCGCTCAGATACCCCCTGCCCTCGAGATAGTAGTCGTACGCCGCCGGCTGCGTGGTTCCATGAACCGACAACGCGGCCTGCTCGTCGGGCAGCAGCGTGATTTTCAGCGACTGGATCACCCCGTCTGCGACCCGGTCCTGCAGAGTAAAGGGATCGTCGATAGGAGCAGTGAGTGTCTGTTCGCTCAGGATCTGACCACTTTTCGCACCGGCGAGCGTATAGGTGACGCGGTTCATCGACTGGGACTGCTGGACGACGAACTGCAGCGTCATGTTCGCGCCGAGTTCCTTCAGCGCCTGGTCAGGTGAGGCAGCCTGGGCGCGCTCAACCCGCGAGGAGTCGATGACCTGGATGTCGTGGTTCTGGGTGAGCGTCGCCAGTTTGGCGGCGACAGCGGCCGAGAGACCGTCGGCAAAGGCGGTGAGTTCAGGACCGGTCCCCGCGATCTGTGGCGGAAGTACAGCGAGACGCGGCGCGGGCCCGCTGCTGGCGGCGTGATGGCGCGTCGTCCACCACGCCAGGGCTTTGCTGCGGACCCCGGGAATGGCCACGAGTCCGATCAGAAGCGCCAGCGCGGCCACGGCGAGGAACACACCGATGCGGGTCCCTGGCGCCCGCTCCGGCACCGGAGCCTTTGCCGGGCGGCCGCCCTGCCGGACCGCCTCCAGATCGTTCTTCAGCTCCAGCGCTGAGCCGTAGCGGCGTACAGGATCTTTGGCCAGCGCGCGCCCAAGGATGGCCGACAGGCGAGGGGGAACCTTGAGCTTGTTCTGATCGAGGACAACCGCTTCCTGGTCGCTGAGAATCTGCGCGGTGGTGACGGTCACATTGACGCCCTGGAAGGGATGGCGCCCCGCCAGCATCTCGTAAAAAACAATGCCGAGGGCAAAAATGTCGGCGCGCTGGTCCGGAGCTTTGCCCCTCAGAACCTCGGGCGGCATATAGACCGGCGTGCCCGCCAGAACCCCCGGAGCCAGCAGCGTATGCACGGTCGCCGTCGCGCCAAAAGGATCGCTGTCCGGTATCCGTCGCGCTACCCCGAAATCCAGCAGCTTCACCTGGCCCTCGGAGTTGAGCATGATGTTTTCCGGCTTGATGTCGCTGTGCAGGATTCCGCGGGCATGCGCGGCCATGAGTGCGTCGGCGCACTGAATGGCGATGGGGAAGAACCGGTCGAGCGGCATAGACGGCCCAAGCTCGGCGCGCAGCGTCGATCCCTCGATATACTCCATCACCAGAAGAACATCGCCGCGGTCCTCAATGACGTCATAAATGGCGGCGATGTTTCCATGGTTGAAGGCCGACGCCCGCCGGCCCTCGCGCAGGAAGAGCTCCCGCGCCGCCTGTGTCACCCCCTCGCGCCACACCATGCGCTTCAGAGCGACCGTACGCTCCAGTTTGGTGTCCCACGCACGATAGACCTCGCCCATGCCGCCGGCGCCCAACCGCGTTTCAACGCGGAAACGGCCGGCTACGATCCCGCTCAGCTCTACCTGGCTACGCGGTGTTTTCACCTCGTCGGAGAAATCCGGCATCGGGATATGCGGGTCCTGTCCCACTTGTTGCGCTTCATCCTACATGGAATAGACCCTCGTCGCGCGCGATGGCAGAGACAGGAAGGACGGCCAGACAAGGTGGAAGACCCGTTGCGCCGCGCAGGCCCCGCTTGCGAGAATCCAGCCAACCAGGCTGAACTTTGCCCAAATATCTCGCTCTGTGAAGAATGGGCGATGTCGGATGAATGGCTCGTCAGTTTTGCCATGGTCCTCCCACGGCATTGCATTGGACTTGCCGCAGCGGGTCGGGATGACCCGGCCGGCACGCGCGCCTGCAGGATCGATCCGGTCCAGGCCCGCGCGCGGAGTAATTCGAACATATTTGTCGGACAGATGGTGGCCCTCGGCTGGCCTCAGAAGTTGTTCAGTGCAAAGCACCCACCGGCAGTGACTTGCACAGGAGATTGAGGATGTGCCTCCTGTTGAAAGATTTCAAAGTGGGAGCACGTCACCGCCTTTGGCAAACTGAGGCTGGTCACCTTGTCAGCAGCGGCATGCGCAGCGTGACGCAGGTTCCACGTCCCTGCTGACTGGCGATCGCCGCGGTGCCCCCGTGAAGAGTCATGATGCTCTGTACGATGGCCAGACCGAGCCCGGTTCCGCCCGAACTCGTCCCGCCCCAATTCCGGGAGCGAGAAGGATCGACACGGAAGAAACGATCGAAGACCCTCGGCAGCGCTTCAGCCGGAATGCCGGCGCCCGTGTCGGAGACCTGGATCCATATTTCAGTATCGGCCGTGGAAGCTGCCAGCGTGACTGAGCCACCTCTGGGTGTATGAGCGATAGCATTCGAGACCAGATTGCTGACCGCCCGCAGCATCAGGGGTCGGTCCATAGGGGTGGTGATGATCTCCGTAGAACCAGCTGTACTCAGAGATATCCCACGGTCGGAGGCTGTGACCTCGTAATACTCGCGGACCACGGTGAGCAGCTCAGCCACGTCCACAGGCTGCCGGCGCAGGTCCATCATCGGGCTCTCCGCGCGGGCGAGGAACAGAAGGTCACCGATTAAATCCGAAAGGCGAATGGATTCTTCCAGCGAGGATTCCAGTACGTCGCGGTATTCATCGACTGTCCGCGCACGAGCCAG
>JBAUZR010000684.1:0-2760 GCA_049585375.1 Acidobacteriaceae bacterium | reverse complement strand
CTTATGCCGGCAGTGTGCGCGATCATGTGCTCTGCTACGGCAATACCAGCCCGGCCGCCACATCCGGACACACGGAATCCGGCCTCTACATCACCGGTCAGTACAACGACGTGGATTGGTACGATCCCAATATCACCTGCCCCTCGCACGCCACCCAGTGTGTCGCCCTCACCATTCAGGGCGCACCTATGAATGCCGGTGACTCGGAATCAATCCATGCCGTGAATTTCTGGGGCGGACTCATCAGCACCATGCAGCGCACTCCCGCTGTGGTCATTGCCGGACGCCCCGCCACCGGCCCCTATGTCCCCGGCCCCGTCACCAGCTATTTCCCTTCCGGCGTATCGGCAATCAATTTCAAGGGGACAAGTTTCGAGCTGGGCACTCAGAACCCCTGCGGCATCACTCTGACTGACGTCTCGCAGGTGATTTTCGATGGCTCCCCCATCGTAGGTACCGCCAGGACCACGGGCTCGGCCATTTGCGTTGATGCCACCGCCAGCAACGGCGGCATTCCCAACAGCTATGGCATCGCCATCACGCCCGCAACGAGCCTTACCGGCTGGTGGGCCGGCCTGGTAGCAAACTATGTTAGCGGCGGCCTCGGCAATCCCGTCATCACCAGCGGGGGCAGCGGCTATTCCTCCAACCCCTCCTGCAAGGTTCTTGGACACGGCCATGATTCCACCTGCTCCGCTGTCGAATCGGGCGGCCGCGTCACCGGCGTCTCCGTCTCTCGTGGATACGGGTGGTTCCAACCTGTCATCTCCATCGAGGGCGGCGGTGGCTCCGGTGCCGCCGCCACCGTCCCCGTATTGCCCCAAATCAGTACCATCCCTGCCAATCAGGTCTTCGTCGATGGCTGGAGCTATGGGAGCGCCGTCGATCGACCAGGATTCGCGCACACGCTCACCGGTGAAGCGCTCGAACTCGATCAGGAATCTCCCCTGAAGACCTATTCATCCGTCACCTTGTCCGCAGCGTCCCCGGCCAACCGCGATGCGAACGGCAATATCCACAACTATGGCATTCCCGTCGGCATCTCCATGCTGGCCAGTACCTGGAACACCAAAGCCTCAGCTCCGGTGGACTCTGACTGGACCTGGAGCCTCGCTCCAAACTCCTCGACTGCCGCCGATCCGGGTACCGCGATGACCCTGGCAGACAGGACTGTCGATCCCGGCCCCGTCGGTCTCGACTTCAATCTGGGACAGACACCCGGCGGCTATTTCAAGGTCAACACGCCCACCATTCTCTTCCACGCTCCCATCGTCGCCGGCTCCGCGAAGAATCAGAATTCTCCCTCGGTAACCCGTGAGGGATCGTATTTCAAGGGAAACAGGCCATCAGTCGTCAGCTGCAGCGACCAGGTGCAGGTCGCCGCGAATGCGAACGCGGCTTCGCAGCCGGCCTGGCTCTTTAGCTGTTCTCCCGGCGTCACTGAAAAGCACACCGCTCCGACCTACTTCGCCGCGCCGGTCAGCAATGCCGCCATCGGCGATGCCGCGAGCGACAAAATCGCGGCAGCGCCCACCATTGCACCCAGGACGCCGATGGTCATCCTCTCTGGAACCGCCACCATCGTCAACATCACGCCCCCTAAAGGCCTCACCAACGGCTGCTTTGACGTCCTCGCCACCGGCGCGTGGAGCACCTCCGCCGGCGGTAATATTCGGACCCCCATGCGGGCGACTCCCAATACCACCTACCGCGCCTGCTATTTCGGTTCGTATTGGTACATCCGATAAGCCACGGCACATACACGCGCACACGGCATAACTTGTTCCAATCTGCGCTGTGCAAAGGTCGCATGTGCCGAGGCGAGGATCCAGAGAACGTATCGAAGTGGATCTCGGCAACGCCGATGCGTTCATCTCTCCGATTTGTGGACGTAGAGGAAGTTTGCCTTGTGGTCGAAGTACCGGCACGCGTAACCGGCCTCCCTGAGTTGTCGATCCATCGCCTCGGCATTGTCTTTAGAGCGCTGCGACGGAAAATTCATTTCGTCGAACTCTACCATCAGCTGGCGAGGTCGAAGTCCCCGCTGCAGCATGTCCTCGATCACCTTCACTTCTGCCCCTTCAATGTCGATTTTGAGCAAAGGAAGCGAGGTTATCTGGTATTTCTCCAGCAACTCGGGCAACGTAATCGTCGGCACTTCGATGGAGGGAGAATCTGACCGGTATTCGTTCTGATAGTTCACGATCGAGTGGCTCACGTGCTCCGGGTTTCGAGGCGCAAAGAACTTAAGTGTGGTGTTCTCGGTCCAAAGTGCCATTCGTTCCATGACCAATGAACCGGGCCTGATTCCTCTCAAATCATAAGCAGTGGCCGGCTGCTTGCCCCCGTCCACATAGGATTGCTGCGACGGCTCGCCCAGACGTTGCTGGATCGCTTCGAAATGATTCACTGCACGCGGAGTCGGATCGACCACAATGACGGTCGCCCGAAACCTGGTTGCAAACTCGACATCGAAACTGCCGTCTTCCCCAAAACCGCAACTCACGATCTTCGATTCTTCCAGATCCGCTGATGGTTCAAACGTCCATCCCCCATACTCCGACCCCAGCGTCAATAACTGTCCGGCATCTTCCACATCGATTCGAGGAGCGTACTTCCACTTTCCATACGCAGTGCCGACAACGCTTTTCAATCTGCCTGGCATCCGTCCTCCTGATGTACAGAGTAACCCAGCTACTGTGTGGATAGGCTGCGTCGAAGGCACATACCTGTCTGCCCGGCGGGAAATAGCAGATAGAT
>JBAUZR010000683.1:0-1684 GCA_049585375.1 Acidobacteriaceae bacterium | reverse complement strand
CCCTTCACCGGAGATCAAAACCTTCACCGATTCCCTGGCCATCTTCGTGATGTAGTAGAGCGCGACCGCAGGCGCCTCGCACACGGGCTCCTCCATGTACCACGCATAGCGGGGCAGGAAGTCACTGAAGTCCCGCGCCGAGATCGTCATTTCGTGGTGGTTGGTTCCGTAGCGCTCTGCGGCGATGCGAGCATAGGGGCGCTCATCGGGAACCTCCGTACCGCCGAATCCCAGCGTGAAGCTGCCGAGCGTGTGGTCGGTACGGCTGCTGGCAAAACTGACCATTGCCGTTGAATCCACACCGCCGCTCAGCAGAATGCCGACCGGCACATCGCTGATCATGTGCAGACGGACAGCTTCATCGAGAACTTCAATGAGCTCTTTTTCTGCGTCTGCAATCGAACGCGGGGTTGGATTGAACGTGAGGTCCCAGTATTGATGAATGTCGACTTTTCCCTGCCGCACCGTCATGTACGAACCGGGACTTAGTTTGTAGACATCCTTAAAGAGGGTGTCGTCGCCGGGAACGTAGTAGAAGGTGAGAAAGCGATCGACGATTTCCGGACGCACCTGAGGCGTGATCTCCGGATCGGCCAGAATGGCCTTCATCTCCGATCCAAACACGAGACAATCTTTTCCGATTGCGTAGTAGACAGGCTTGATCCCGACCCGGTCTCTGGCCAGCATCAAACTTTGCTGGCGCTCATCCCAGATGGCAAAGCCGAACATGCCGCGGAGGCGTTCAACGCAGGCCGTGCCGTACTCCTCATAGAGGTGGACGATGACTTCGGTATCTGTGCGAGTGCGGAATATGTGGCCGCGCGACAGGAGATCGTCGCGCAACTCCTCGAAGTTATAGATCTCTCCGTTGAAGACAATCCAGACGGTCCCATCCTCATTCGAGAGCGGCTGATGCCCCGTCGCCAGATCGATGATGGACAGACGGCGAAAACCCAGGCCCACCGGACCCGATAAGTAGTAGCCTTCGTCGTCGGGGCCACGATGAGCGATGGTGACAGCCATGCGCTTCAGCAGCCCGCTGGAGACCGGCTTCTCACGCTCGAAATTTAACTTACCGCAGATTCCGCACATAGATTTGTCTCTTCGTCAGCGTCCTGCCGCGCTGTTGCGGGCAGCATCCTGGAGCGCCTGCGCTCCTTCGTTCGTACCGCTCTTTACCTGCGGCTTTCGCTCAAGAGGCGTGAGCATCGTGCCCAGGATCAGCCACCACTTGAACAACGCGTTGCGGGCGGAATCTCTGCGAGCGCCTCGGCTCACAGCCGTTACACCCAGCAACAGAGCCACCCTGGCCAAAGCGCTGCATGCCATCGCGGCTCGAAAGGCCAGTTGATAGGGAGAGCCGCGGTGCTTCGCGATGTACAGGAGAATCGATCTCCATTTCATGACCACGGCGCGTCGCCGGACGCTGCTTTTGCCGCCGTAGTGGATGATGCTCCCCTGCGGAATGTAATAGTTGGTGAAACCTGCCTGAGCCGCCTTGTAACTCAGGTCCAGATCCTCGGCATACATGAAGTATTCTTCGCTGAACCCACCGACCTGCGCGAAGACCTCCCGCCGGAACAGGACGCAGGCGCCGGTGATCACTTCCACCCGGCTTGATTCCGTGCCACCCGCAAACAGCGGCGCGATGTTCCACAAAGGGCAGGCCGGGAAGCGATTGAGA
>JBAUZR010000682.1:0-15311 GCA_049585375.1 Acidobacteriaceae bacterium | reverse complement strand
GCGAAAGCCCGGGTCGAGGGGCAGGAGATACAGGCACTCATCGATCAGCAGCACGGCGGATTTACGCTGCAGCCCTGGGACTGGAACTTCTACGCCGAGCAGGTGCGCAAGGCAAAGTACGATCTGGACGAGTCACAGCTGAAACCCTATTTCGAGATCAACAATGTGCTCGAGAACGGTGTTTTCTATGCGGCGCATCAACTCTATGGTCTCACGTTTACCGAACGAAAGGATATTCCTGTCTGGCAGCCGGATGTGCGCGTTTTCGAGGTGCACGATGCCGACGGCAAGCCGCTGGCCCTCTTCTACTGCGACTATTTCAAGCGCGATAACAAGAACGGCGGCGCCTGGATGTCCAGCTTCGTGGACCAGAGCCGTCTGCTGGGCGATCTCCCGGTGGTCTACAACGTCGCGAATTTCCAGAAGCCCGCACCCGGAGAGCCCGCTCTGATCAGCTCCGATGACGTGCGCACCATGTTCCACGAATTCGGTCACGCTCTGCATGGAATGCTGAGCGACGTGGAATATCCGACGCTCTCCGGCACGGATGTGCCGCGCGACTTTGTCGAGTTCCCATCGCAGTTCAACGAGCACTGGGCGACCTATCCGGCCGTTTTCGATCATTACGCCAGAAACTACAAAACCGGCGCGCCGATGCCGGCGGAATTAGCGGAGAAGATGCGGAAGGCGCGGGATTTCAACCAGGGCTACTCGCTGACAGAGCTGCTGGCAGCCTCCATGCTGGATATGCAGTGGCACACCCTGCCGGCGGGAGCGCCGCTGGAGAATGTGGATGCATTCGAAAAAGAGGCGCTGGAAAAATCGCATGTCGCTCTCCCCGATGTTCCACCGCGCTATCGCTCCAGCTACTTCATGCATATCTGGGCGAATGGCTATGCGTCCGGCTACTACGCCTATCAGTGGACGGAGATGCTGGACGACGATGCGTACCAGTGGTTCGAAGAACACGGCGGCCTGACCCGCGCCAACGGCGATCGCTTCCGGCGGATGGTGCTCTCGCGCGGCAATACCGAAGATCTGGAGAAGATGTATGAAGCCTGGCGGGGGCGAGCTCCGGAGATCGGAGCCATGCTGAAGGACCGAGGGCTGGCAGAGAAATAGCCTTCAAAGAGAAAAAGGCTGCCGCATGGCAGCCTTTTTCGGAGAATGGCCGAGACTCAGGCGTGGGCGTACGAAGCGATCGCGCTGGCTTCGTCGTCCTTCACGTCGAAAACGGTGTAGAGCTTGGTGATCTGCAGCAGGTCGTGGACCTTGCGGGTCAGGTTCAGCAGCTTCAGCTCGCCGCCCTGGTTGCGGACGGTAGTGTAGGCGCTGACCAGCTCGCCGATGCCCGAGCTGTCGATGTAGTTCACGTCACCGAGATTGAGAAGAATCTTCTTCTGGCCTTTGGCCAAAAGGTCGCGGACCGAATCACGCAACTGCACGCTGCCCTCACCGAGGGTGATCCGACCGCCGAGATCCAGAATCGTCACCCCGTCCACCTGACGGGTACTGATTTTCATACTCACGAGAAGTTCCTCCTTGGAAATGGTGCGGAAATTAGGCGCCGGTTGGAGCGGCTCCCAGATGCTTGATCAGCGTCAGTTCGGTTCCGGGATGCAGTTGCCTGAAGTGTACCTCATCCATAAAAGAGCGGATGAGGAAGATACCGCGGCCCGAGCCTCGCAGCAGATTCTCGGGGGCCAGGGGATCGGGGAGGGTGGCTGGGTCGAGACCCTTGCCTTCGTCGGTGATCCGGATAACGAGGTCCGCCCCGGTATTTTCAAAGCTGGCGGTCATCCGCTTGTCCGGATCGTAAGCATTCCCGTGCAGTACCGCGTTCACTGCCGCTTCGCGAACCGCCATCGAGATGCGGAAGATGTCGTCCTCGTCCACACCCGCCTTGCGAGCCATCTGCTCGGCGGTCTGCTCGACCTTGTTCACGCTGTCCAGCGAGGAATCCAGAGTATAAGTCACGCGCTTTTCCGACTGTCCTGTCAAATGCCCTTCCTCGCTTCGCGAATGGCGGCGCTTTCGGCGGCACTTTGCCTGTAGGCGAAGTTTGCTTGCTGGCGCGAAAGATGTCAAGCATGAGGCTGGGTTGCTGGCAAGGCTGCAGTCCCGGTGGCGCGCGCGGCTCTGCCAGGCAAAGCCGGCAGACTCCATCTTCGTCTCTGCCGGTAAGATGGAGATGGACGTATGCCTGCTCCGGAACCCAATGTTCGACCTGAAAAGCGAGATCCGAGGCCGTCCCCGCCTCGCACCGCCGCCGGACAGCAGGACGACGACATTGTCGGCAAGGCCTACGACAGCCGGCTGATGCGGCGGCTGATCCGCTATCTCTATCCCTACAAATGGGCGGCGATCACCTCGATTGTGGCCATCGTGCTCAAGGCCGGGGCGGATGTGCTCGGCCCCTACCTGACCATGGTGGCGGTGGACCTCTATCTCACGCCCGCCGTGCAGAAGACGCCGGGCGCGACCGCAGCCGCTGCGGCGCGTGGCGTTCAGGGACATCCCTGGGTGGCCCGCTGGCTTGCGCCCTACGCCAATGGCGGCGCCTGGAAGGGGATTACCGACCTGGCGCTGATCTGGCTGGGAGCCATGGTCTTCAGTTACGCGCTCGAAGCCCTGCAAACCTGGCTGATGCAGTGGACCGGACAGAAGGTGATGTTCGATTTGCGCAGCCAGATCTTTCGCCACCTGCAGCGGATGCACATCGGCTTTTTCGATCGCAACCCGGTTGGACGGCTGGTAACCCGCCTGACCACGGATGTAGACGCCCTCAACGAGATGTTCACCTCCGGCGTCTTCGCCATCTTTGAGGACGTGTTTGTGCTGGCGGGCATCGTCTTTGTGATGATCCGGATGGAGTGGTGGCTGGCCCTGGTCGCCTTTTCCGTTCTGCCCCTGATCCTGATCGCCACCCGCATCTTCCGCAAATACGTGCGGGATTCCTACCGGCGGATTCGGGTGGCGATTGCCCGGATCAACGCGTTCACCCAGGAATACGTGACCGGGATGTCGCTGGTGCAGCTCTTCAATCGCGAAGACCGGGCGTTTCGTGACTTTTCGGCCGTGAACCGGGTGCACCTCGAGGCCTTCAAAGACAACATCATGGCCTACGCGCTCTATTACCCGGTGGTCGAGTTCCTCAGCTCGCTGGCCATCGCGCTCATCATCTGGGTGGGCGGCGGCGGCGTCCTGCGTCACGCCGTGCTGCTGGGCACTTTGGTTGGGTTCATTCAATATGCGCAGCGCTTCTTCCGGCCGATTCAGGACCTGTCGGAGAAATACAACATCCTGCAGGCGGCGATGGCCGCCAGCGAGCGGGTCTTTAAGCTGCTGGATACCCCGCCGGAGATCGTTTCACCGGAGAATCCAAAACAGGGCGATGGATCCGGCCGCATCGAGTTCCGCAACGTGTGGTTCACGTACCAGCGTCTGGACCCGGAGACGAAGGCGGCCGTCGCCGCGGCCTCCCGGGCGGAACTGGAGGCAATGGGGGAGATCGAGTGGGTGATGCGAGGCGTTTCCTTCACCATCGAGCCACACCAGACCGCTGCGATTGTCGGCCATACCGGGGCCGGGAAGACCACGATTACCAGCCTGATGATGCGCTTTTATGACGTCCAGCATGGACAGGTGCTGATTGATGGCGTCGATGTGCGGGACCGGGATCTGACCGGGCTCCGGCAGCGCTTCGGTGTCGTGCTGCAGGATCCCTTCCTGTTCAGCGGCACGGTGCGGGATAACATCCGGTTGGGCACCGAGCGGATTGCGGACGAGGAAATGAAGCTGGCGGCCGAGCAGGTCAACGTCGACGATTTCATCCTCTCGCTGCCCGGCGGCTACGAAGAGCCGCTGCGCGAGCGTGGCGCTGGCCTCTCGACGGGACAAAAGCAGCTCATCAACTTTGCCCGGGCGCTCGCGCACCGGCCTGGGATTCTCATCCTCGACGAGGCCACCTCCAGCGTGGATACCGACACGGAGTTCCGCGTGCGGGCCGCTCTGGAGCGGATGGTGGAGGGCCGGACCTCGGTGGTCATCGCGCACCGGCTCTCCACGGTACAGCGCGCGGACGTCATCCTGGTGATGCATCGGGGGCAACTGCGGGAGATGGGATCGCACCAGGAGTTGCTGGCGCTCCACGGGATCTACTGGAAGCTGTACCAGCTCCAGTACAAAGACCAGGAAGTGGGCGAGCCGGGCGGCGGTTTGACCCCGTCGCTGGCGATGGGAACTGAGTAGTTCGCTGCGGAACGGAGGCGAACCCGTTCGTCCCTTGCAGCTCAGGGAACGGCGGCAACCAGCGGCGCTCGGACCAGGGACACCGCCGCGCTCTGGATGTGCGTCGGCTTGAATCCCTCCGGAAACTTGAGTCCAAAGCCCAGCAGCCGGTCAAAAGCAATGTGAGCGATCCAGATGCCTGCGATTCGCCCGGCTCCCAGGCTGGTCCAGTGCCAGGCAGCCGCTCACAGAAGGCCTGGCAGAATATAGTTGTGAGCGGTGTTGTAGACCGCCGCCGCAAAGCGCAGATGTTGTCTGGCTGCGTACCCGGATAGCGAGAGATCGGGAGCGAGAAACAGCACCGCGAAGAGCCACCAGGAACCGTGGAGCATCAGTCGATATCCGGCGACGCTCGCCGACAATACCAGGAGCGCCTCCAGCCGCCGCAGCGTATCGGGGCGGGTCAGCATGGCGGAAGAGTAGCAGCAAACGATATGGAGCAGCGGGAAGCACCAAAGATCTTTCTTTCCGCGGGTGAAGCCAGCGGCGAGCACTACGGCACGCTGCTGATCGCCAGTCTGCGTCGATTGTGTCCGGAGGCGGATTTCTTCGGACTGGGAGGCCGCCGGATGGAAGCCTTGGGCTTTCAGCCCGTGGTCCGCTCCGAAGACGTCGCGGTCATGGGGATTACCGAGGTCGTGCGCCACATGCCTCGCATCTATCGCGAGTACCGGCGGCTGCGCCATTCGATTGTCGAGCGGAAGCCTGACGTCGCCGTCCTGATCGACTTCCCCGACGTGAACCTCTCCCTGGCGCGGCACCTCCGCCGGCAGGGCATTCCGGTCATCTACTTCGTGAGCCCGCAGCTCTGGGCCTGGAAGAAATACCGCATCCGCAGTGTGCAGCGCTATGTCGACCGGATGCTGACCATCTTTCCTTTCGAAGAACGCTTCTACCAGGATCACGGCGTGGAGGCTGAATTTGTGGGGCACCCGCTGGCGGAACTGGCGCCCCCGGAGATCAGCCGGGAAGCCTTTGCTCGCCGGTCGGGGCTGGACCCGGCAAAGACCTGGATCGGCGTACTGCCGGGGAGCCGAGGGAAGGAAATCCGTCTGAACCTGCCGGAGATGGTCCGGGCGGCCGCTCTGCTGGGCGCCGATGCCGAGTTCCTGATTCCTCTGGCCCCCACCCTGACCATCCCGCAGCGGGACCATATCCGGGCGCTGCTGGCAGAGTTGCTGGGGCAACAGACCCGTCCGCCGCGTATGGTTTTCGTGGACGATGCGCGAGCGACCCTGCACCATGCCCGGGCCAGCATCGTTGCCAGCGGGACCGCCACCGTGGAAGCGGCTCTGATCGGCAACCCCTTTGTCGTGGTATACCGGATTTCACCCGTCAGCTATGCCATCGCGAAGCGGGTAGTGGATGTGCCCCACGTGGCCATGGTGAACCTGATCGCAGGAAAACGCATCGTGCCGGAGCTGATTCAGGGTGACTTTACCGCCGATCAGGTCGTCTCACACCTGAGATTGCTGCTGGAGAACGAAGAGGCGCGCACCCGCATGCAATTCAGCCTGCGGAAGGTGGGGGAGATGCTGCGCAGTGAACAAAGCGCCATCGAGCGCGTAGCCCAGGTAACCTGCCAGAAGATGAGGGAACGATCGACCGACGAAAGACAGAGCCAGATTTCATGAGGACATTCAGGATGGATGGTGTGTTCGGCCGGCGGCGCCGGCTGCTTCTTCCCGGGAGTTTTAGCCTGGGAATCTTTCTTGCGACCTTCGTCGGCTGGATTTCCCCCTTCTGTGCCGCGCAGAACGCTGCTCCCAAACCCACGCTCAACGTCACCGCCTACACCATCGACGCGGAGATTCACCCCGGCGATCACACCCTGGACGCGACGACCCAGGTGACGTTTACTCCTCTTGAGAACCTGCCCACGGCCATCTTCGATCTCCACGGAGCCCTGCGCGTTGATAAGGTCACCGATGCCAGCGGGACGACCTTGAACGGTGAGCGCGGACCCAATGCGACGCTGGTGGTTACCCCTTCCGCTCCCTTAACCCAGGGACAGGCGGTCACCTGGACGTTCCATTACTCCGGTGAATTGCAAAATGGGGAAGGAGGGCCGGTTGAAGGCCTGAAACTGGCCTATGTGGGCGATCCGATCACCTATCTGCTCTACGCGGCCCGCTGGTTCCCCATGGCTGGCTACATGACCGATCGCTTCACCGCGGATATTCACATCAGGATTCCCGCGGGCTATCGCGTGATTGGCAGCGGCGCCCAGGGGAAGCCGAAGCCGGCCGGCAACGGGGAAGAGGAGTGGGATTTTCGCTGGGATCGCCCTGGATTCCCGGGAACCATTATCGCCGGAAAGTTTGAGCCGCCGGTTTCCGGAGCCGCGCCGAACATTCATGTCTACGTCACCGCGGCTCATAAAGCGGTGGCCGCCGATTATGCCGGAACCGCATTGCGGGAATTTGCCTACTTCACCAGCACCTTCGGGATTCCGGAATCGACACAGCTGAACGTGGTGGAACTGCCGGACGATACCGTGCCTGCCTTCTGGGCGCCCGAGATAGCGGCGGTGGCCGGATCGCACATCGGCGCCCGGAGCGACTTCCGCCTGCTGGCGAATACCATCGCCCACCAGTGGTGGGGCAGCCAGGTGAGTCCCGCGACCCTGAATGACGCATGGATCACCAACGGCATGTCGCGCTACGCCGAGCTGATGTACCTGGAAGACGATGCCGGCGCGAGCGCCCTGAAGGCCGCGATCGGGGATGTTTCAGCGGGCGCCCTGGCTTACGACACCATTCCGCTCGCCAGCGCGGGGACTCTGCCTGCCTACTCGCCCCAGTTTCAGTCGCTGACCCTGGAGAAAGGGGCGCTGGTCTTCCATATGCTGCGCTGGGAGGTGGGCGAGGACAGCTTCGACAAGATTTTGCGCGCCGTGAATACGGAGTACAAGGACAAAGGAATCCGTACCAGTGAATTTGAGCGCCTCGCGGAGGCCCAGTCGCAGCAGCAGCTCACGCCGTTCTTTTCCGAATGGCTGGACGGCACCGGCGCACCGCAGTTCACCGATAAGTACGCCGTCTACCGGCTGGGAAATAACAAGGGCTTCCGGACAATCGGTGAAATCCAGGGCGACATGGATCTGTTCAACATGCCGATCGATTTGCGGGTGGAAACCGAGGGCAAGACCGTCGACAAGCGGATCGACGTGGTTGGCACCGACTCGCAATATGTCATCGATACCTTCGGCCGGCCGCGGCGGGTCATCATCGATCCCGACGACTGGGTGCTGAAGACCACACCGGACCTTGAAGTGCGGGTCGCGATTCTCCGCGGACAGCAACTGGCCGCCCAGGGAGATTCGGCCGGAGCCTTGGCCGAATATCAGAAGGCGCTCAAATCCAATCCGCAAAGTTCGCTGGCCAGCTACCGGATCGGCGAGCTGCTGTTCACCATGCGCAACTATCAGGCGGCGGTGAACGCCTACCGGGATGCTCTCAACGGAGACGATGAGCCAAGATGGACCGAGGTCTGGAGCCACGTGGCCATCGGCAAGATCTTCGATCTGACCGGACAGCGGGACCGGGCAATTCAGGAATACCGGCAGGCGCTCCAGACCAATGACAATACCGCCGGAGCTCTGAACGAGGCGCGTCACTGGATTCAGACGCCGTATAAGAGGGCGGAGACAGATTAGGCACCCTGGGCTCTAAATCCCCTTATAGCTGCCGCCGTCTACCAGGATCGTTTGTCCCGTGATGCTGGCGGCCGGCACCGAGGCCAGCCAGACGATCGTCGCGGCCACCTCTTCCGGCGTCGCCATACGGCCAATGGGGATCTCCTGCTCCAGTTCCCGCTGGACCTGCTCCAGTGAGACGTTGCGGTTCTTCGCCCTGCCTTCCAGCAGTCCCCGCGACCGGTCTGTGGCCGTGAAGCCCGGTCCTACATTGTTCACGGTGATGCCGTCGCGTCCGAACTGCCCGGCCAGCGAACGCACCAGCCCCAGCACTCCCGCGCGAATGGTATTGGACAGGATCAGCTCCGGGACCGGCTGCTTCACCGTGTAAGAAGTCAGTGTGACAATGCGGCCCCACCGCTGCCTCTGCATGTGTGGAATCACGGCCTGGGCGAAGACGATCGCGCTGCGCAGGTTCAGCTGCCACGCGTGCTCCCATTCCTCGAGCGTGGTATCAAGGAAAGGCTTCGCCGGCGGCCCTCCCGCGTTGGGTACGCAAATGTCCACGCGGCCGAATCGTTCATGCACCGCCGTCACGAAAGCGCGCACGGCTCCGTTATCAGCGACGTCAAAGGCCTGGGTGAAGACCTCCACACTATGGCGGCTGCGAATCTCGGCAGCCGTCTTTTCCAGTTCGGCGTCGCGCCGGGCGCACAGCGCTACCCGGGCGCCTTCTGCGGCAAAGGCAAAGGCGGTCGCCCTTCCGATTCCCAGGCTCGAACCCGCCACGATCGCGACCCGGTCTTTCAGTCCCGTTTCCATGGGCCCTATGATAGTGCAGGCGCAATAACCGCAGAGTTGAAAGCGGCTGGCGCGCGGAGGCAATTTTGTCCCAGCAAAATGACCTGCAGTACGTCCAGTTTGAAAAGATGCCCGTTGAGAATCTCAATCCCCTCATCGGGCGCCAGTTTGTCTACGGCGAGCGAGCCATGCTGGCGCGCGTTCTGCTGCGCAAGGGCGCGGTGGTTCCCGAGCACAGTCACGACAACGAGCAGATCACCTACATCCTGGCGGGCGCTCTCCGCTTCACCATGGGCAATGGCCAGGTCATCACCGTGGCAGCGGGCGAGGTTCTGGTCATCCCGTCGCACATGCCGCATAAAGCCGAAGCGCTCGAGGACACGGTCGACCTTGATATCTTCACGCCTCCGCGCGCCGACTGGATCGCGGGAACGGACGCCTACCTGAGGAAGTAAGCCGCATCATCGCGCGCCGCCTGTTCCTGTGGCGAACTGCGGCTTACACCAGAGCCGGCGGCACGGCCAGCTTGCATCGATTGCGGCCTTCTGTTTTGGCTGCGTAGAGGGCGACGTCCACTTCGCGCAGGACTTCCTCGATCGGGGGATAGGCCCATTCCTGAGCGGGCAACACCCCGATGCTGATGGTGACGGCAATGGCCCCGCAGGAGGTCGCGATCGAGGAGCTCTCGATCGATTGCCGCAGCTGATCGGCGCGCGCCATGGCCTCTACGGAGGAACAACCGCCCAGAATCAGCAGGAATTCCTCTCCGCCATACCGGCCCACCAGATCGTAGGCGCGCACCGCGTGCACGAAGCGACGGGCGATCTCGCGCAGAACCTGGTCGCCGACGGGATGGCCGTGCATGTCGTTGACGTTCTTATAGTGGTCCAGATCGGCAAGAAGAATCGAGATAGGGGTCCGTTCCCGCTGGCTGCGGGCCAGCTCGCGGTCCAGCATATCCAGGATGGCTTCTCGATTCAGCAGCGCTGTTAGTGAGTCATGAGTGGCTCGGTAATGCAGATTTTCCCGGGCTCGTTTCAGCTCCCCTTCGGTTTCCTTCATTGCCGTGACGTCCCGGCCAATTCCGATGATGCCGACAATCTCGCCTTTCGCGTCGCGCAAGGGGACCTTGGTGGTCAGGAGGTAGCGCGTCTGGCCGTTCGGCCCTTCAATAGGATCATCCTGGCTTACCTGCGGCTGACCGGTGTCCATGATGCGCTGCTCGTCCTGGTAAAAGCCGGCAGCGATCTCGCTGTCGTAGTAATCGAAATCGCTCTTCCCCACCAGCTCGGATCCTGATGCGGCGCCCATGATATTCGCAGTTCCCTGATTCGCCAGCAGAAAATGGCTCTTCCTGTTCTTGACGTAGATCAGATCGGGAACGCTGGCCAGGACCGCGCGCAGCATGGCCAGTTCACCCGGGAAGCTTTCTTTCATGTGGCGCGGAAACGCCGAACGGCGGGCAAGCCAGCCAATGAGGAGAGCCACCAGAACCAGGGCAGCGATGACCAGGCCATACGCCGTCCAGGCACCAGAGCGCGACAGGGCGGCGGCGAGGGCGCGTGCGTCCGGTCGTGCAACGTCGGCGCAGCACGTCACCCCACGGGTTGGGAGAAGCCACAGCATGGCTCGGCGGTCCGCCCGCGCAGTGCCGCGCTGTCCCGCGAATCCGGCGGGTAGAGACAGCACTCTCCGCTCGCCGGCCATACACTGCCGTCGATCTCCACGGAGTCTTTCTTCTCGCGCCGGTCCTTCGCACTGCCGAGCGGCACTCTGTATATAGCGGCCAAACGCCTGAAACACAATGACCGTTCCGTGGGAGCTGAATTACATCAGCAACTTACCGCCCCATTCCGGAACTCAACCGGCTCTTCAGAATCCAGTGCCGACTGCTTACTTCTTGGCGCTTTGTGCGGCCTTCTGCTTTGCCCAGCGGCGCTTTTGCGCGGCGGCAATGCGCGCGCGCGCATCTGCACTCAGTACGCGCTTCTTGCGGGGACGATTCCCGAACGATGTCGTGGCAATGCGGGAACTCCCGCTGCTCTGCAGTAGAGCGCGGACCTTCTCGAGGCGACTAATTTCTTCATCAACAGCAGCAACAAGCTCTTCGCGTGTCATTTTTTATCTCTCGTATCTTTCAAATAGCAATCAGGGAACGTACGGAACTGCGCATACCATAACAAAATTAAGGGGTTTGTGACAAAGTCTTTTCCTTTCTTTCCGGTATCCGACCCGGGACCTCCCTGTCTTAATGCAATACACCATTCATCGAGATTTCGCAGCGTTTTCTCCGATTCGTAAGCGCCGGTTCACGTGGTTGCACGACGATGACATGCGTGTCTACCCTCAGGCGAGTGGAACTGCCGCGCCGGTTGGCATCGGGCGTAGCAACCCCTGCCGGCCTGCAGGCCGGCGGAAGGGCCCTGGCTGGCAAGGCGGATCCCAGGGCGTTTCGCCTTTACCTGACCCTTGGGAAATACCAACTCCGGCTGGCAGAAGCCCTGGCAGACCGCGAGGCCGCGTGCCGATTGCGCTTCAAGGTCTTTAACATCGAATTGGGTGAGGGGCTGGAGTCCTCTTATCGAACCGGGCTCGACCAGGATCACTTTGATTTGTTCTGCGACCATCTGATCGTCGAAGATCGGTCCCGCGGCGAAATTGTCGGTACTTATCGAATGCAGTCCGGCGCGACGGCCGCTCGTAACCTCGGTTATTACAGTGAGCAGGAGTTTGACTTTGCTCCCTTCGCCAACATCCGCAGCGAAGTGCTCGAGCTGGGGCGGGCCTCCATTGATCGCGAGCATCGTACCAGCGAAGTCCTGACCCTGCTCTGGCGTGGCATTGCTCAGTATGCGCGCCATTATCATCTCCGCTACCTCATCGGCTGCTCTTCGCTGAACTCGCGCGATCCGCGGGAAGGCTGGTCGCTCTATCGTCAGGTCGAGGCGTTTCTCGCCGAGTCCGCCTTCCGCACCACTCCCGCGGCCGCCTATGTGCTTCCCGCCGAACCGTCGGACGATCGCATCGCGGATGTCAAAGTTCCCCGCCTGCTGAAGACGTATATTGCAGTGGGAGCCAGAATCTGTGGCGCACCGGCATGGGATCGCGAATTCGGAACCATCGACTTCCTGACGTTGCTGGACCTGGCGCAGATGTCTCCAGCCGCCAGAAACCGCTTTCTGCCGGAATCGGACGCGTTGCCGGCACCCTCCGGGCCAGTCTTCGTTTCCTGAAGGTCCTGAGCGGCCTGATCGAAATCGCAATCAGGTACGGCCTGCTGCGCGCGCGTCGGGGCTCCCGAGTGACCCTCAACGAGCGCGCCCACTGGCTGCGCGATTCCTGCACGACCATTCTGCGCCGCATGGGTGTCCGTCTGGAGCAAAGGGGCTCGCGGCCGACCCATGGCATCATTGGCTCGAATCACCTCGGCTACCTCGACATTCTGGCCTATGCCGCCTCCACCCCCTGCATCTTTGTCTCCCGCAGCGACGTGCAGCGATGGCCGGTTTTCGGATGGTGCGCTCGCTGGGGCGGCACCATCTTCATCGATCGCCAAAGCCGCGCCAGCACAGAAAGGGTCGCCCGGCAAATGGGTGAAGCGCTCGCCGCCGGCATACCCATCCTGCTGTTTCCCGAAGGGACGAGCACCGACGGAAGCTCCGTCCTCCGCTTCCACCCCTCGCTGCTTTCGCCCGCCATCGACCGTGGGGAAGAGATCACTCCGGCGGCGATCGGCTATCGCACCAATGGCGGGGAGGAACGAGACATCTGCTGGTACGGCGATGCAACATTCCTGCCCCATCTGCTGCGCACCCTCGGCCGTACCGGCATCGTGGCGGAGATCGAGTTTTATCCCGGCGGGAGCGTATACACCGATCGAAAAGCAGCCGCTCTCGATCTGCATGAGAAGGTGGAGGCAATGCGCATCCGGATGACGCGGGCTGCCCTCTGAACCGGGAACGAGGATCGTCCCCTGCGACTCAGGACTCCTCGCCAGGAGGTTCCTCTTTGGCCGCGAGGTCGGCCAGCTGCTTGCGCCAGTCGAGCGACTCGACAAACACGCGGGAGTCGCGCCAGTGCTCTCGCACCAGGATGTGCAGTTCGAGGTAGACGCGAGTGCCCAGCAGGGCCTCGATCTCGTGGCGGGCGCCCGCGCCAATCTCCTTCAGCTTGCTGCCGCCTTTGCCGATCAGAATGGCCTTCTGCCCGGCCCGCTCGCAGTAGATGGCGGCCGCAATGCGCGTAACCGGAGGTTTGCGGTCCGCGCGTTTTGCCGCGTCCGACACAACCGGCTCCTCGAAGCGCTCCACGACGACCGCCGAGGCATACGGAACCTCTTCGCCCGTGGCCTTCAGGATCTGCTCCCGGATCATCTCCGCAACCAGGAATCGCTCGGGCTGGTCGGTGAACTGGTCTTTGGGAAACCAGCGCTGCCCGTTCGGCAGGTACTCGGCGATCTTGTGCAGGAGCCGCTTGATGCCGTCGCCGGTCCTCGCGGAGACGGGAACCACCTCCGCAAAGGAATGCAGCGCGCTGAGATCGGCGATCAGCGGCAGCAGCTTGTCCTTCGGAATCAGGTCAATCTTGGTGATTACCAGGAAGACAGGGCAGTCCACGTTACGGATCATCTCGAAGGCCAGCGCCTCCTCACTCGCGCGATCGAGTTTCAGAGGAGCCTCCGCTGCGCGATTCTGCCGCCGCACCGCATCGATGACCAGCAGCACCACGTCGCGCGTGGCCAGTGCTTCGTGGATCTCATGCATCATGCTGCGGTCCAGCTGGGAGGCGGGCCGGTGAATGCCCGGGGTATCGACAAAGACGATTTGCGCCGGCGGGTGCGTCCCTTTTCGCTCCGGCACTTCGACGATGCCGTGAATCCTGGTCCTCGTCGTTTGCGGTTTTGCCGTGACGATGGCGACCTTTTCGCCGACCAGCGCGTTCAGCAGCGTGGACTTTCCCGCGTTGGGGCGGCCGATGATGGAGACGAAGCCAGAGCGCATCTTCCTTCCAGCTTACGCGGCCGGCTCAACCCGCGAAACGCGCAGCCGATTCACACGCCGATCGGTGGACGAGAGGATCTCGAAACGAAGGCCATAACCCTCGACCACCTCGCCCGCCTGCGGGATGCGCCCCGCAGCTTCGCTCACCAGGCCGCTGATGGTCGTCGCTTCCACATCTTCAGGTATGTCAAAGCCTCCCAGGATCTCCTCTACACGGCCGTTCTCCAGATTGCCCGGGACCACCCAGCTGCCATTCGGCTCCTTGATCACGCTGGAGATGTCCTCGTCCTCGTGCTCGTCGCGGATCGCGCCCACCAGCTCCTCAAGGAGATCCTCAATCGTGACCAGGCCGGCGACTCCGCCGTACTCATCGATCACGATGCGCATGTGCTGCTTTTCGCGCTGCATCTCCCGCAGAAGCTCATTGACCTTTTTCGTTTCCGGTACAAAAGTTGCAGTCCGCTGGATGGTCGCGACCGTCCTGGACCGGGCATCGGCGTCCGGAATCTGCAGCAGATCGTGCGCGAAGGCGATGCCGGTCACATTGTCCAGACTCTCCGCGTAAACCGGAACGCGCGAGTAGGGATGCGCGCGGATCAGATCGAGAAACTGCTCGAGGGTGATCGTCCCGGGCACGGCGAAGATGGCCGGACGCGGCGTCATGACCTCCCGGACCACCTTGTCGCCGAATTCGACGGCCGAGCGGACCAGTTCGCGGTCGCTCTCCTCGATAATGCCTTCCTCCTGGCCGGCCTCAATGAGGGCCTCGACAGCTTCGGAGGTGGTGTTCTCTCCGTTGGCGCTGGGCTGCGCCTCGGCCAGTGCGGCAATCGACAGCAGGAACTGCACGAAAAGAGTAATCGGGAAGACGAGCCACAGCAGCAGCCGCAGCAGCCATCGCCAGCGGACGATCCAGGCCCCCTTTGTGCGGGTAAAGAACGCGAAGGGCAGCAGCCGATTGAACAGGACAATGACCAGAATGATCCCCAGAACAACCTGGGCGATCTCCGCGAGGCTCGGCTGATCTCCGGCGCGCACCCGGTCGAAGAGCAGCATGCCGAAAATCAGGGTCAGGAAAGCCAGCGAAAGGTGCATCAGGATGGCTGCCGACAAGGCGATGCGGTCGCGGTTCATGCCCAGCCGCGGCTCAACCCGCTGCTCCCAGACGTCGATGTTCTCCTGGAATTCACGAGCCAGGAACTTGCCCATCTCGGCGTAGAGCCGGTCGATATAGGACGAGAGCGTGAGCACGCCGAGCAGGACCGCGATGAGGATGGCTGCCGTAACGGTCATGGCTGGCGCACCCTGCGGCTGCTGGTTCGGGTTGCGCTGCGCTCGATGAGGCCTTGACTGAGACCCAGCCGCCGGCGAAGCGTCGCCTCCCGACGTGCCATTTGTCCGGAGTCCCGCTCGTGGTCGTAGCCGGCAAGGTGCAGTAGGCCATGCAGGATAAGGATCTGCAGTTCCACGGCCAGCGGATGGCCCAGATCCTCGGCCTGGCGCGCTGCGGTTTCTACTGAGATCGCCAGATCGCCGGCTACTTCGGTCGTTCCGGGAACTTCCGGAGAAGGGAAGGAGAGGAC
>JBAUZR010000681.1:0-15992 GCA_049585375.1 Acidobacteriaceae bacterium | reverse complement strand
AGGCGATGTCCTGGTCGGCCAGCCGCTGGATCAGAGAAACCATCGTAGGAATATGCTCGGTCGCCCGGGCAATCACCTCCGGTCGTTCGACCTCCAGCGCCTCCAGGTCCTCAAAGAAAGCCTCTTCGTATTTGCGCGTGTACTCGCCGATATCGGTGCCGGCTTTCGTCGCGTTGCGAATGATCTTGTCGTCGACGTCGGTGATGTTCATGACGTGGCGGACCTCTGTGCCCAGCAGCCGCAGCGTGCGCCGCAGCACGTCCACCTGGAGAAAAGTGCGGAAGTTCCCGATGTGTCCGTAGTCGTAGACCGTCGGCCCACACGCATACATGCGCAGCGCGCGGCCATCCATCGGCGCCAGCGTTTCCACCCGGCCTGAGAGCGTGTTGTAGAGGCTAAGCGCCGGGCCGCCTTCCGTGCCCGCACGCATTTCTGCTTTGGATTCTTGCGGTTCCATGAGGTTCTTCAGGCTTGATTCTAGCAGCGCAGCTCGCCGCTCCAGCGCAACGCGTCAACGTCCCAAAGCTAAGGAGGGCTCAGCGGTCAGCGCCTCATCGGCCACCGCGCCGGCTGTGAATTTGGGCCAGGCCGCTGCCGCAATCATCGCCGCGTTGTCGGTGGCCAGCGCGAGGGAGGGAAAAGCGATCGGCACCCTCTGTTCGGCTGCCTCCGCCGTGAAGCGCACCCTCAGCTCCCGATTCGCCGCCACTCCGCCGGACACCAGTATTCGGTCTGCCCCAAACCGCTCCGCCGCGCGAAAGGTCTTCCGACGCAGATCGTCGACGACCGATCGCTGGAACGAGGCGATCAGGTCCAGCGTCCGCGGGTCACACAGCGGCAGCGCGTCCTCCGGCCCGGGATTTGCGATCTCCGCCAGCGCCGCTCGCCGCTTCTCAATCCCCTCGCCCATCTCGTAGACCCTGGTGTAGCGCAGCACCGCGGTCTTGATTCCGCTGAAGGAGAAGTAGATCGCCTCAGCCGGATCGAGCGCGCCGGGCTCACCCTTGCGGTGCACCTTGGCCTTCACCTGGGAAAATGAGAACGGCACCGCCTGGGGATTACCATGCGGCGCCAGAGCATCGATCCAGGGACCGCCCGGGTAGCCGAGCCCGAGCAGCTTGGCGACCTTGTCGAAAGCCTCGCCGGCGGCATCGTCCACCGTGCGGCCCACATTGCGATAGGTCCACGCTCCGTTGCCAGGATGTGCCAGATACAGATGGGTGTGCCCGCCGCTCACGACCAAAGCAAGGACCTGCCGTCCAGGCAAGGAGTCCACGAGCGAATCCGCGCCGCTGTCAGCTGCGTGCCGTCGCGCCTCCTCCAGTAATACCGCGTGGATGTGCCCTTCCAGATGATTCACCGCGATCAGCGGCTTGCCCAGCGTATAAGCCAGGGCTTTGGCAAAGCTGATGCCCACCAGCAGCGCACCGGCCAACCCCGGACCCTCCGTGACCGCAATGGCATCCAGATCGTCCCAGGTTACGGCCGCCTCTGCCAATGCGGTCCGCACAACCGGCAGAATGTTGCGCAGGTGCTCGCGGGAGGCCAGCTCCGGCACCACCCCGCCATAGGGCGCGTGAACCGGGATCTGCGATGCAACGGTGTTCGAGAGGATCTCCGTGCCCCTGCGCACCACCGCTGCCGCCGTCTCATCGCACGAGGTTTCAATGCCCAGAATCAGTCCGCTGCCCGCAGAAGCCACATCTCTATAGTAGAAGGTGTTTGCATGGCTGCCGCCGCCCAACGCTCCGCCGAACGCATTGTCGCCTGCCTCCGCGCGGCCGGCTACGAGGCGTACTTTGCGGGAGGCTGCGTGCGGGACCTGCTCCTCAGCGTCCCCCCGAAGGATTTCGACGTTGCCACCAGTGCTCATCCCGACGTGGTTCTGAAGCTCTTTCCGCGCACTTTTGCCGTTGGCGCCCACTTTGGAGTGGTGCTGGTCTGCGATGACGCAGAGAGCGCGGAAATCGTCACCGAAGTGGCGACGTTTCGCTCCGATGTCGCCTACCAGGACGGCCGCCACCCGACCGAAGTCCGCTTCTCGTCCAGCGCGAAAGAGGACGTCCTCCGCCGCGACTTCACCATCAACGGCATGATGTTCGATCCCGTTCTGAATGCCCAAACCTGCAACCTTACGTCGTCGGTCCTGGATTACGTCGGCGGCCAGCAGGACCTCCGCGACGGCATTATTCGCGCTATTGGAGAACCAGATCGCCGTTTCGAGGAGGACAAGCTGCGCATGCTGCGTGCGGTTCGCTTCGCCGCCCGCTTCGAGTACACCATCGAGCCGGCCACCGAGTGCGCGATCCGTCAGTTTGCGCCGGGTATCCACCAGGTGAGCCATGAGCGTGTTCGCGACGAGCTCACCCGCATGCTCACCGAGGGCCACGCGCGTCGCGCTTTTGAGCTGCTGGACTCCACCGGCCTCGTCCGCGAAGTCCTGCCCGAGGTCACGAAATTGCACAACGTGGCTCAGCCGCCGGAGTACCACCCCGAGGGCGACGTCTGGATCCACACCTTGCTGCTGCTGGAAAAGCTGCCTGCCGGCGTCAGCCCTACCCTCGCCTGGGGCGCGCTGCTGCACGACATTGGCAAGCCTGCGACGTTCTCCCACAATCCGCCCGATCGCATCCGCTTCAACGGCCACGTCGAAGTCGGTGTGAAGATCGCCCACGCAATCCTCCGCCGCCTGCGCTTCTCCAATGACGACTGCACGCAGATTCTCGCGCTGGTCGAAAACCATATGCGTTTTGGCGACGTGGAGAAAATGAAGGATTCGACCCTCAAGCGCTTTTTCCGGCTGCCCAAATTCGACGAGCACCTCGCGCTGCATAAGCTCGACGTGACGTCGAGTCACGGCGACCTCTCGCTCTACGACTTCGCGAAAAGGAGAAGGGAAGAGCTGCCTGAGGAGGAATTCCGCCCGCAGTTGCTCGTCACGGGCAGCGATTTGATCAGCGCCGGTTACAAACCCGGCCCGCAGTTCAAGGAGATGTTGGCGCTGGCCGAAGACGCCCAGCTCGAAGGGCGGATCCACACCACAGAAGAAGGGCTGGAACTGATCCGCGCGGCCTCAAAGCAGCACTAATCTGCAGCCTCCGTCGTTCCATGAAACAAGTCCACCTGCTCCTTCGACGGCGGCCGCGTGACATAGCTCACCACCACCAGCCCCAGCAGCGCCGCGCCCAGAGCAGGAAAGATTGCGAAATCCGAAGCCGCCGCCCACGCCGGCACATGCGCCCGCACAAAGGCCGTATCCCAGAAGACGGTGATGAACGTCCCGGCGGCAATCGCCGTAGCCGCGCCCTTGGCGTTCGCGCGCTTCCAGTAGAAGGCGGCCAGAATCACCGGCGTCAGCGCGGCCGCGTAGATCGTATAGGCGTAGATCGTCTTCTGCAGCACGCTCTGCGTGCCCAGCGCCTGATAAAGCGCCCAGATGCCCAGCAGCACCACCATCAGCCGCGACACGAGCAGCACGCGCTTATTCGAGGCGTCCGGCGAAATGTACCGCACAAACACGTCGTTGATCAGGTTCGTCGCCGGCGAGAACAGGAAATTGTTCGCCGTGGACATGATCTTCGCGAACACCGCGCCCATCAGCAGCGCGCCCAGCCATGCGGGCAGCCCGTGCAGCGCCGAGTAGGCGATGATCTCCCGCGGCCGCTGCGCCACCTCGCCATGCGGAAACAGCACCGACCCCACCACGGCGATGGCCACAATCACTGTCTCCAGAATCACTGTCCCGATGATCCATCCCACCACCGCGACGCGCGCATCCTTCTCCGACTTTGCTGAAAAGAACTTCTGATACATCGCCTGGTTACCAAGCATCAGCAGCATCGTCGGCACCATCAGTTCCATCGCCTGCGTAAAGCTGAGATCGCCCAGCACCTCAAAATGCGTGGCCGGCAGCGCAGCGTGAACCGAGCCCCATCCGCCCGCATGATGGATCAGCACCGGCAGCGCGACGCACATCGTGATCGTGGCAAGCAGCCCAATCACCACGTCCATATAGGCCACTGACGCCATGCCGGCGATCGCCGTGAAGACGATTACGAACGCCGTCACGATGTACTTGCCCAGCGTTGCCGTGATCACCGCCGGAAAAACGAGGTGCAGAATATCGCCGCCGCCGATGAGCTGGTAGCTGGTGATCGCCGTATAGGCAAACAGCACCGCGATCACGCCCAGCACGCGCGCTGTCTGGCTGTAACGCGCCTCCAGCAGATCGGGAATCGTGAACTGGGCAAATTTCCGCGCCCGCGGTGCGATGAAGTAGATGAGCAGCAGTCCGGCCCAGCCTCCGCCGGCCTGCCACAGAGCCGCAAAGCCATGCTTGTAGGCATTCTCGGCTCCGCCCAGCAGCGAACCTGAACCGATCCACGAGGAGAGCAGGGTGAAGATCAGCACGAAGGCCGGCAGCGTCCGCCCCGCCACCAGATAGTCCGCCTTCGTCTTCACCCGGCCCAGCCGGCTGACCGAGACGCCCAGCAGGCTCAGAATGATCGCGCCGAGCACACCGGCGTAGAGAGAGGACATCCGCCCTTCCTTATTCTTTGAGTGCTACGAGTGTACGGGACCGGCGTTTGAGTGTCAGTCCTTCTTCGCTGTCGATTTCTTTCTGCTCCGCGATGTTCCTGAGTTCGCCGTCCGGCTGTGAGCGCTCGACGCATGATGGCCTCGCGACCGCCGATGGCGGTAGGCCACATGCGCCGGCTCCGCCACATACAAGGCGCGCCCGGGCACGATCACGCTGCTGCGCAGATGATTCCATCGCCGCAGCTCCTGTACCGTCACGTCGAAGCGGTCGGCGATGGTCACCAGGGTGTCGCCGCGCCGCGGTCGGTACAAGGTGCTGCGCAGCGAGGCCCGCTCGCTCACCGGCGACAGGGGAATCACCAGGGAATCGCCCGCCGACAGGTCGGCGCCCGGCTCCAGCTGGTTCACAAAGGCCAGCTCTGACTCCTTCACGTGCCAGGTGCGCGCCAGGCTCGCCAGGGTCTCCCCATCTTTCACCGTCTGGTAGCGCCAGTAGCGACGCTTGTCCACAGGAATCTCGGCGATTTCCTTCTCGTAGACCGGCGCGGTCCCCGCCGGCAGGCGCAGCTCGAAAGGTTCGTCCGGAGGAGTGCTCATGCGCAGCAGGCTGGGATTCAGCCCCGCGATCTCCTGCACCGGCGCGCCCACAATATCCGACACCAGGCGCAGATCGACCGAATAGTTCGTTGTCACCGTGTCGGTCACCAGCGGCGGATCCGGTGTAATGTTCGTCAGTCCGTACTGCTGCGGGTTCTTCGCCATCAGGGTCACGGCCAGGAAGACCGGGACGTAGTTTTTCGTCTCCTGGGGCAGATTGTTGCGCCGGTAAAGTTCCCAGAAATCCGCGTAGCCGGTGCGCTCCACGGCGCGCTGTACGTTACCGGCGCCCCAGTCGTAAGCGGCCATCGCCAGATACCAGTCGCCCAGCTCGTCGTAATCCTTCTTGTTCTCCCGCGCATAGGCTTCGGTCGCTTTCACTGGATCGAAGCGCTCGTCGTACCAGGCATTGTGCTCCAGGCCGTAGGTGTCCCAGGGCATAAACTGCCACATCCCTGCTGCGCCCGAGCGGGGATTCATCGCCTCCGGCCGGAAGCCCGACTCCGCAAAGGCCTGGTAAATCAGATCCTGGGGCAGCCCCGCTTTCTTCAGCACGCCTTCGATCATGGCCTTGTATCGGCCCATCCGCTCCAGCGAGGAGACGATCGTCCCGTGCCCCTTCGGGTTGTTCTCGAAGAAGTCGATATAGCTCTCGACGTATTGATTCAGCACCAGCGGCAGGTCCGATTGCGTCGTCTTCAATTCCGCCTCGGCCTTCGCCGCCACGGTTGGGTTTGCCGGAGTGGTGATGTTGCCGGCTACATCCGCCGGCGCCTGCTCCTGTTGCGTGCCGAAGCCGGTGCCCTGTTGCAGCGCGTCCATCTCCAGCGTGTTCACCGCGTCCACGATGTGGTCGAACTCTTCGGAGAGCGCCGCATTCTCCTTAAGATCGCAGTGGCACTTCAGCAGCAGATCCACGGCATAGTCGAAGTTCGCGCGCGCCGACTGCAGATGTCCCTGCTGATAGTCGCTCAGGCCGGCGTGATACGCCTTCTCCACTGAGTCGATGAGCTGCCGATCCTGCTCCGATTCCTCGGGGGGCGCCGAAGCGTGCGGCGCCTGGACCGGCGCAATGGTTCCGGACGCCGGGGGTGCTGCCTCTCCCGCTGCTGGCGCGCTCGCTGCCTGGGCCTGGGTCAACGTGGGCGCGGTCGCTGCTTTCGGGGGCCCCGCCTGCTTCGCCGTCTGCTGGGGACATCCCGCCAGCCCCGCGAGCGCAACAACGCTCCCGGCCAGAAGAATTCGTTTCACTGCAATCAACATGCGTCGGATGCTTTATTGTAGGTCCCGGACCGCTCTTCTGCCGATGGTAAACTGAGGTTTCCGGCGAACTCATTGCCCGCCCGTCGGGTCCCGCCCGCGTTTCCATCGATGGACAGTCAGCACATTCGCAATTTCGCGATCATCGCCCACATCGATCACGGCAAATCCACGCTCTCCGACCGCCTGCTCGAGCTCACCGGCTCGCTCACCGCCCGCGAGATGCAGGCCCAGGTGCTCGACGCCATGGACCTTGAGCGCGAACGGGGCATCACCATCAAGGCCCATTCCGTCCGCATGATGTACCCGGCGCACGACGGCCAGATCTACCAGCTCAACCTCATCGATACGCCCGGCCACGTGGACTTCAGCTACGAGGTCTCCCGCTCGCTGGCCTCCTGTGAGGGCGCGCTGCTGGTCGTCGATGCCTCCCAGGGTGTCGAGGCCCAGACCCTGGCCAACGCCTATCTGGCCATCAATCACGGCCTCGAAGTTATCCCCGTCATCAACAAAATCGATCTCCCCAGCGCCGACATCGCCCGCACTCAGGAGATGATCGAGCAGACCGTCGGCCTGGACGCGACCGACGCCATCCCGGTCTCGGCCAAAACCGGCCAGGGCGTGCCGGACATCCTCGAGGCCATCGTCCATCGCCTGCCGCCGCCCAAGGGCGATCCCGACAAGCCCCTCCAGGCGCTAATTTTCGACTCCTGGTTCGACCCCTATCGTGGCGTCATCGTGCTCGCCCGCATCGTCAACGGACGCATGCGCAAAGGCATGAAGATCCGTCTCATGTGGAACGGCAAAGTCTTCGACGTGGAATCCATGGGCGTCCTCACGCCCAAGCCCGTCGAGATCGAGGAGCTCTCGGCCGGTGAAGTCGGCTTCTTCGTGGCCACCATCAAGAACGTCTCCGACACCCGCGTCGGCGACACCATTACCGAAGACGCGCGGCCTGCCGCCGAAGCCCTGCCCGGCTTTGAGGAGATCAAGCCCATGGTCTTCGCCGGCATCTACACCGTCGATTCCCACGAGCACACCCTGCTGCGCGACGCCCTCGAAAAGCTAAAGCTCAACGACTCCTCCTTCTTCTTCGAGCCGGAATCTTCCGTCGCCCTCGGCTTCGGCTTCCGCTGCGGATTCCTCGGCCTGCTGCACATGGAGATCATTCAGGAGCGGCTGGAGCGCGAGTTCGACCTGGACCTGATCACCACCGCGCCCAGCGTCCGCTACAAAGTCCATCTCACCGACGGTTCCATGATCGAGGTGGACAACCCCTCGCGCTGGCCCGACCAGAGCGAAATCGTCAAAGTCGAAGAGCCCATGATCACCGCAACCATCCTCACCAATGAGGAGTACGTTGGTGGCATCCTCAAGCTCGTCGAAGAGAAGCGCGGGCGCCAGAAAAACTTCGAATACGTTTCATCCACGCGCGTGATGCTCACCTATGAGCTGCCACTCAACGAGATCGTCCTCGATTTCTACGACCGGCTCAAGTCCGTCAGCCGTGGCTACGCCTCGCTCGACTATCACCTCTCCGGCACATGGGAATCACCGATGGTGAAGATGGACATTCTCGTCTCCGGCGAGCCGGTCGATGCGCTGTCGATCATCGTCCATCGCGACTTCGCTTACGACCGCGGCCGCGCGCTGGTATCGAAGATGCGCGAGCTCATCCCGCGCCAGCAGTTCGAGGTCGCCATCCAGGCCGCCATTGGAGCCAAGGTCATCGCCCGCGAAACTGTCTCCGCGCTGCGTAAAAATGTCATCGCCAAGTGCTACGGCGGCGACATCAGCCGCAAGCGCAAGCTGCTGGAGAAGCAGAAGGAGGGCAAGAAGCGGATGAAGCGCATCGGCAAAGTCGATATCCCGCAGGAAGCCTTCCTGGCCGTCCTGAAAGTCGGCGAGGAAAGCAGCAGCCGCTGAGCTAAATGAGCCTGCCCTGACCGAGTCAGCGCAATCTGGCGAGTCGAACCGGTTAGCGCCCAGGATAGTAGGCCCAAAGGGAATGAGTAACTGCACACCCGCATCCCGCGCGGTGATCGTGTAAATGTTCCCTATTGACGACGGAAAAGATACTGCGGTAACTTAGCCGAACTTACTCAGCGACATGCGAGCTTACCCAAGGTTGTGCGTTCCCAAACTGTCCAAAGAAGGGAACCAATGCTCATCTCTCCAGGGAAACCTCTTCGCTCCTTCGTTCCGTCTGGCCCTCCCGCATGTGGCATCGCCGGTTGCGTGAGCCAGCCCATTGGCGGGTTTGAGGAACTCATCGAAAATCTTTCCGGCGAGGCCGGAGCCCCTCTCCTGCCCGGCGTCCGCCTCTATTGGTGCCGCCGCCATCAGCTCCAGCTGGAGGCACGCACCGTCGTCAAACCCGGTCGACGTCTTTCCGCCGCCGACATAGACGCCCACGATCTCCCGAGCTAGCCGGCGGCACGAAGCCCCACCCGGCCGCGCTTCGCTCGCGCGGACGGTCCGCGACGCAGTTCACGCGGAGGGGGCTTTCGTGCCGCCGGTCCGGCCCATGCTGCCGGCGTTCCGCTCTGGATCGCCGGCAGGCGGCCCGGCTTGGGACTGGGCGAGAAATCCCCGATTCCCGCATCACCCCCCCATTGCCCGACACGGCCTCGGGATGCCGCAGCATCTCTGGTGAGGTCAGATATCAAGACCCCGGCTTCCGGGAACCAGAGAAGGGATGCCGGTGTCTGTGATAGAAGTATGCTACATAGGTCAAGGAGTCTGCCTGTGCTCGAGCTGCGGCGAGTATCGAAGCGCTTTGCGGGGATTCCGGCAGTGGATCGCGTCAGCTTCTCCGCGCGGCCCGGCGAGGTAACCGGTTATCTGGGGCCGAACGGCTCCGGCAAGTCCACCACCATGAAGATGATCACCGGCCTCATCGAGCGGTCCAGCGGCGAGATTCTCTTCGACGGTCGCCTCATCGAAGACGACCTCATCGCCTACAAGCGGCGCATGGGCTACGTCCCCGAGGAACCGTACCTCTACACGCATTTGTCCGGCGTCGAGTACCTGACCATGATCACGGAGCTGCGCGGCTTGCCCGACCGGCGCTCGCGCGAGCAGATTGAGGCGCTCCTCACCCTGCTGTCCCTGCACGATGACCGGCATGCCTCAATCAGCGGCTACTCCAAAGGCATGCGGCAGAAGGTGCTGATTGCCGCTGCCCTGCTGCACAACCCCGAGCTGGTGCTGCTCGATGAGCCCTTTTCCGGCCTCGATGTGGGATCGGCCCTGATGCTGCGCAGCCTCATCCAGCAACTGGCCGCGCAGGGTAAAGTCGTGCTCTTCAGTTCGCATGAGCTGGATACGGTGGAGCGCGTGAGCCAGCGGGTCGTGATTCTGCACAAAGGCAAAATCGTTGCCGATGACTCGATCGCCAATCTGCGCTCGCTCATGGCACTCGACTCCCTCGAGGCCATCTTCTCCGAGCTGGCGGTCGAGCAGGACACCGACGCCGTGGCGCGCAGCATCGTGGACGTGATCCATGCGTGAACCGATGCGCAAATTGCTCGACAAATTGCCGCGTGAATTTCGCGCGCTGCTGCGGCAGTTTCTTCTGCGCGTGGTCGATCTGGAGGCGCTCTCCGTCCACGCCGATGTGCCGCGCTTCCTCGGACAGTTCGCTGGCCTTCTGATCCTGTACAACGTGTTTCGCACGATCGGGTTTCTGTTCTTCGAGGTGGGTCGGCCGAGCCTGCGTGGCGGCGGCCTGATGAACATTATCTGGCAGCGCGAGCAGGGCCTGGTCTCGCTGATGATGCTGGTGACCGGGCTGATCGCCGTGGTGAGCTGGGACGCGATCTTTCCCGACCGCCGAGACGCGATGGTCCTCGGACCGCTGCCTCTGCGCCCAGGAATGATCCTCGCGGCGAAGGTAACGGCCAGCGCAGCGGTGGTGGGCATCGCGCTGTTCTCCCTCGCCAGCGGCATGGGACTGGTGCTGCCCATTGTGACGTATTCATGGCGCCTGCTGATGGCCTACTGGTTCGCGATGGCTGCAGCCTGCGTCTTCGTCTATGGCGCGGTGCTCGGGATGCAGGGCGTCATGGCGCTGGTCCTGCCGCGGAAGATGTTCCTGCGATTATCGGCGGCATTGCAGCTGGCGGCGTTTGCCTGGTTCGTCTCTAGCTACTTTCTCGAGCCTGGATTTGCCCTCTGCACCGACACCGCAACGGCAGCGGCCGCCGGAAGTCTCAATCTCTGGCCCTCCTGGTGGTTCTTTGCCATGGAGCAGCAGATCGCCGGAGGAATGCCCTCAGCCATGCGCGCGCTGGCGATGCGAGCGTGGCTGGCGCTCGCGATCATTGTCGTCGGAGCGGCGGCGTCGCTGGCGCTGTGCTACCTGCGAACCATGAAGAAAACGGTGGAGGAGCCCGATCTCGTGCCCGGTCGCAAAGGCGCACGCTGGTCGCCGCGCCTCGGCGGACAGGTGGAGACAGCCGTTGTGCGTTTCACCGCGCGCGGCCTCGCGCGCAGCCGGCATCATCGCGTCATCGACGCGTTCTACTGGGCCATCGTCTTTGCCATCGCGGTCTCAACCCTCAAGGCGGAGCAGGCTGGCGGATGGGACCTGCCGGTGACCCAGGGCTACATGATGCCCACCTTCGCCATCCTTTGCCTCGCGGTCGTGGGGCTGCGCAGCACCTTTGCACTGCCTGTTTCGCTTCGCGCGAACTGGGTGCTGCAGGTGACCCAGCTGAACCCGTCGCTACGATATATATCGGGAACGCGGCGCGCTCTTCTGCTGCTGTCGGCGTTGCCCGCATGGATGCTGGCCGCACTGCTCGGGGTGGGATTCCGGCCCTGGAACCATGTTGCGGAGCATCTCGCAGTTCTTGGGCTGGTGGCGTGGATTCTCGCCGAGCTGTGCCTGGTTGGCGTGTCGAAAATTCCCTTTGCCTGCTCGTATCTGCCTGGGAAGACGAATCTGCAGTATGTGTTCTGGGGATTCGTGGTGGTGTTTTTCGCTCTGGCGGCTTCGCTGGCCAACGAAGAGGTGCGGCTGCTCGGCGAACCGCTTCGCTTTGGAGCGATGCTGGGGATTTTGCTCGGGCTGGCCGCAGGTTTATGGGTCTCGAACCGGCATCGGGCGCGCGCAGCCGTGCTCTATTACGAGGAGCGGGAGCCGGAAGTGATTCAGACGCTGGGGATTGGATCGTTTGTGGAGGGGTAGAAAGCCGGAGTCCCGCAGCGGAACCCGTTTCCTCATCGCCAGGAGAACTCAGCCGGAACTGGCTCACAGCGCAGTCGATAGAGGCTGAAACCCTCAGCTCGGTCTCTGCGGTAATACACCGCAGAGACCACCCTCGATTACCAGAAATTGCCCCGATGGGGGAATCCGGAACGACAACCGTGGCGCAATGATAAGTCATCGTAGCCGGTACTCCGATGACTCACATTTACCTCTATCGATATCCGTTCGACGCGACAGGGAGCCAGATCCTCACGTTCGCGGAATCGCTTGCGGCGATGCAGGAGCTCGAACGGCAGCTCAACGCCATGCTCAAACCGGACTGGCGCTGGTGCGATCTCGGCCTCGAGATTGTCGAGCGCCATCCGACGTATGTCATCTATGAGGTCATGCATCACCAGGAATTCATCGGCCGTGCTGTCGTGATGCCCTATTGCGCTGACCCGCCCAGGAAACACCCCAACGCGGAGACTGGGCAATCGCTGTACGAGAAGATCCGCACCCGCCGCAATCCTGAAGGCGCCTGAGCCAGAGCGAAGGGGGCACCCCACCCCGGTGAGGGCCTCAACAAATACTTTGTTTGCAATTAGAGGAGGGTAATACCCTGAGGGTATTACCCTCTTTCAGCTCTCGGAACGCTCACCACGGAGATCGCAGAGAGCGCGGAGAAATTGCCGGGGCCCGGTTGAGTCGGGCCGAGAAGCGTGCGCGATGGTCTCAAAGAACGGGCGAAATTGGGCCTGGGCCGTTTCGTCTCGGCGGTTCGCCGGGAGTGGGCGATGGCGAGATGGAAAAAGCTCTGCGCGCGAAGTAGCGAGCAGAGCTTTCCCTGCTCTTAGTTTGTGAGGCGGCGCGGCGAAGGACAAGGAAGATCGGCGGGGCGGACGGTACGCAGGTACCGTGGGGCAGCGGATAGCGGATAGCGGATAGCGTACGGAGTGGTTAGCTGCGGGGCTGGTGCGGAAGTCGGAGATGAGCCGGGGAACGTCGGCGTCGGTGAGCCGGCGCTCGGGGGCTGGATCAGCGGCATGGTTCCAAAGTGGTAAGTCGATCCTTATTAGATAGCTTGCGCCGCCCAGATAGCAAAACTAGAATCCGGTGGTAACTCCAAAGGAGAAATATGAGAAACGCTGGACTTCGCTGGCTTGCGCTGGTTTTGTGTCTTTTGGTTCCGACCGCCGTATTTGCGGGAGAAAACGGATATAAGGTCATGTACGACGGGGGCTCGCTGCCGGGTGTGAAGACGGGCGAGAAGATTCATTTGCTGATCGAAGATAATAAGATTCGCTTTGTCAGCGACCATGAGGACCTGATTGTCCTGCCGGCCGACAGTGTCACAGAGATCAGCTACGGGCAGGACGTTCACCGGCGCGTGGGTGCCGCAATCGGAGTGGCGGTGGTATCGCTGGGCGTGGGTGCGCTGCTGGCGTTGACGAAATCGAAGAAGCACTACGTTGGACTCACCTGGGCCAGTGGCAACCAGAAGGGCGGATTCGCAATGCAGTGCGACAAGAGCGACTATCGGGGCATCCTGGCGGGGCTGGAGGGTGTGACCGGGAAAAAAGCCATCGATTCGGACGCTATGACGGTGAAGAACTAGCAGCGGGGAAGCGGGGCGGCGGTTACGCCGCCCTGCGGAACGGCTGGATGCGGGGGCGCCGTTTGCGGGCGGCGTGCCAGAGGTCGTAATCCATCTGGAGGCCGGACCAGAAGGCGGGGTGGGTGCCGAGGGCGTCGGCGAGGCGCAGCGACATGTCGGCGGAAATGCCGGCGCGGCTGTTCAGGACGCGGGAGAGCGTGGTGCGCGAGACCTGCAGGCGCTTCGCAGCTTCGGCCACTTCCATGGCGCCCAGGTATTCGCGGAGAACCTTTCCGGGGTGGGGCGGGTTGTGCATCGCAGCGGAGAGACGAGCCTTGGTCGCGAGGTTGACGGCATCCGGCAGACCCAGGTCGGCGAAGACATTCCCGGATGATGGGGTGATGCGGTGAGCCGTGCGGTTAGTCATATCGTTCCTCGTAGGCTCACTGAGCGGCTGCCTCGAATATAAACATCAGTGGTCAGTTGCAGATTATAGCTGTTGTATCCTCACTGCCATAGGCTGTTTGTCGTTAGATCGAGGCCGAACGTGGAAAGTTCAGCAGGTCAAGCACCTGAAGTCTGTCCGACGAAGTTAATCGCCGATCAAATCACTACGGACGACGTGTTCCAGCACCGTGAAATAGCTTCAGCTATTGCCGACATGATGCTCAGCGAGGCCGGCGGCTGCGCAATTGCGCTCACGGGCGCGTGGGGCAGTGGAAAGTCTACGGTCGTTGGACTCCTAAAAGAAAGACTTAGGTCGGCAGACCCCGGCTTCGATACGTTCATATTCGACTCCTGGGCGCATCAGGGCGATCCCCTTCGAAGAACTTTTTTGGAAAAGCTAATCCACTGGTGCGTGCATCGCGAAAGACCGTGGACTTATAGGAGAGAGCACTGGGATTCCGTTGTTAAGAGGCTCGCGCAGCGAAAAGAGGTATCGAAGACAACGAGTTCGCCGAATGTCAAGGCCTTGGGAGCCTGGGGGGCGACCCGCCGCCCAGCAAGATGACGTTCTCACCACAATGGCAGCTCATGCTGGGGAGGGGCGATGGAATGCTGCGGATCTGGATGTCATACAGATATTCACGAAGATTGCTCCCGAATGGAACTGGGCTGTCCTCACGGCGGCCTTAGCCCCCCGATTGGAAGAGGCTCCCCCTTCCTTGCCGGAAGACGCACCATTCGTCCTCAGCACCTTGTACTTCCTCGCGCCGAACTCCGTTGACGCGCGGCGTCTATTGGAAAAGGCCGCCGAAAGCGAAGTACTGTGTTATTACTTCCGTTTCCTCGCTGAGGCTGCGGACTGGGAGACCGTCTCGAAATGCTGCATACCATTGCTCTCGGCCGAGCAGCAATTCGATCGTCCCAACCAAGGTATTCCAGGAAACACGCCCCAATGGCGTGTCCAACAGGGTCGTAATTACTTCAACAGCTTTCTGCAGGATCCGGAATCAAGAACAGAACTGCTGGCAATTCTCCGATCTGAATATACGAAGTGGCTCCCCCTGGAACGATGGAGAGAGATTGCCGAGGAAAAATCTGATCGTCAGCCACTGCTGGGGAAGTTGCTCACTTTGTCCCTCCGAGCTGACAGCAAGTCAATAACGGCGAAGGAACTGGTAGGCCATCTTGCATTCTGGAGTAGCGTGGCGGGGGAAGAGGTTCTCGATCAGTCTCTGAAAGATCGAACAGACGCGGGGGAACTCGCGAATGCGGTGATGGACATGCCATTCTCGGTGGCGGATCTCCACCTTTATCGCATTGTTCTGTCGGAGCCTGACAATGCTAGGTTCAAGGATTTCGTCAGGCATGGGGTACGGGAGGTTCCACCGGAGATTTGGCAGGATGCCATCTTTCAGGAGACTGAGCTAATCGATTTTGTTTTGGGTGTCCGCGGCGGCGGGTTCAGTTTGGGGCGATCATTCCAGGACGCTCTCCACAAGCACGTCGAACGCAAGCTCCAGGATTCATCGATCGGCAGGCTCGCGGAGATTTGGGGAGAAGTTGTTTCGCTTCTCGATGCGCATAATCGCGACGTATTTCTACGGCGCTTATTGGAGACGTTTAAATCCGATGATGGTCGGATCGAGGGCCTCCTTCCTTATTACGCCCCCATGCTTTCGTCTGTCGTTCTTGCGGACGGACCCGACAGATCCTACGTTCGAATTAAGCAAATCATTGATAATCATGACGTTGCGGAAGTAAATTGGCTCTCGGAATTGGTTGAGGGCTGGAAAGGAGCAAGGCCGCAGTCGGTGGTGGAGGACTGGGCAAGCCGGGCCTCCGAATTCCTAGGGCAAGATCCGCCCGAGTTGGAAAGAGTTGCTTTGGAGCGCTTCGTGCGAGCTCTCGCTGGACAATAAGGAGCGTTCCGTCCCCGCCCCCGCCCAATTTGACGCCATTGCCAAGCCTTGCTATTCTCAAAAAGCTGCCTTAACCCTTTGTTCCGCCTGTCGGATAGGGGCTGGGGGCGGCCGGTCCGGAGCTGGGCTCCTGGGCTGAGCAAGCAGCGGTCTTGATCGCAACGGGCCTGCGACATCCGTCACCTTGGCGGACTATGCGGGCCGGAACTTCGAAACGGAATCGATTCCGGAGGCTCTGCGGCGACGCAGGGCGAAGGCGCGCTCGGTCACCGTCGTAAGTTCTCGTCTGAGCAGGGAAGTTGGAACGGACGCGCAGCCATCGGGCTTCAGTGCGGCCTGCACATTGTGAGATGCAGGAGCGCCGGGGAAGCGAGCGATTGTGCGCGTGTTGTGCGTGAGCGGAAGTTTGAGCAGGGATTGGGAAGGTTAAGGAGTCAAG
>JBAUZR010000680.1:0-6081 GCA_049585375.1 Acidobacteriaceae bacterium | reverse complement strand
CGAGATAGAACGACGAGATGGAAAAGGTTGAGGCCAGGAAGAGAGGGAAGTCGATGAAGAGCATCTCCCACCAGCCCTGGTAGAAGCGGATGATCATGGCCGGCATCAGGAGCACCGAGAGGACGATCATGAGCGGGTAGCTGATGTTGGCGGTGAGGTGGTACCAGGCTTCGATTTTGGCGCGGAGGGGCGCGTCGGAGCGGAAGACACGGGGCAGGATCTTTTTGGATGTCTGGATGAGGCCTTTGGCCCAGCGCTGCTGCTGGGTCTTGAAGGCGGTCATCTCGATGGGAACCTCGGCCGGGCACTCGACATCCTGGAGGTATTTGAATTTCCAGCCCAGGATCTGGGCGCGGTAGCTGAGGTCGGTGTCCTCGGTGAGGGTGTCGTGCTGCCAGCCCCCGGCCTCGCCGATAACGCAGGTGCGCCACATGCCGGCGGTGCCGTTGAAGTTGAAATAGAGGTTAGAGCGGGAGCGGGCGCCGTGCTCGAGGACGAAGTGGCCGTCGAGAAGGATGGCTTCGACCTGCGTGAGGAAAGAATAGTCGCGATTGAGGTGGGTCCAGCGGGTCTGAACCATGCCGATCTGCGGGTCGGCGAAGTGGTGAATCACGCGAAAAAGCCAGTCGCGCGGTGGAACGAAGTCGGCGTCGAAGATAGCGACGAACTCGCCTTTGGCGACTTTGAGGCCTTCCTGGAGGGCTCCCGCCTTGAATCCGGTGCGGTCGGTGCGGTGCAGGTAGACGATGGGGTGGCCGAGAGCCTGGTAGCGCTGGACGATGGAGTCAGCGACAAATTTGGTTTCGTCGGTGGAGTCGTCCAGAACCTGGATATCGAGCAGTTCGCGGGGATAGTCGAGGTTGCAGACCGATTCGATAAGGCGATCGATGACGAACTGCTCATTGAAGATGGGGAGCTGAACAGTGATGCGGGGCAGTTGCTCGAAGTGGTGGGTAGGCTCGTGGGTGGCGTTCTTCCGGTGGTGGTAGTACTGCCACACCAGCTTGTAGCGGTGCAGGCCGTAGACGGAGAGAACGATCATGACGAGGAAATAAGGGGTGAGCAGGAGGGTGTCGAACGAGAAGAGCTGCCAGTGGTAGAGGTTCTGAAAAGTGTGGTCGCCGTAGTGGGTGCGGAGGTAGTGACGCAGGTCGTTTTTGACAAAAAAGAGGGCGAGGTTCTGCGCGCAGGAAGAGAGCAGGCGAGCGGTCATGGCGCAAAGCAGAGCGATGGACATGGAGCGGACGTGGGGCCGGGGTTCTGTGGCTCAGGGACATTGTAACGAGTCGGGAAGCCCAGGCCCGGTGACGAAGCTCACGGAACGCACGGGGCTCACCCTGGCCGCAGAACGGCTGCACCGGAGTGGGGCAGCCGCAGCTGTAGACCGACCTGGGGCAGGCTACCGGCGGCCGAATCGGTAAACCATACCGAGGGAACCACCGCGATTCTCTTTGAAGGTGCTGTTGTAGTCGGTAACGAGGTCGTACGCGGAGAAGCGGAAGGCCAGAGCCGGGCCGAGGTTGTAGTCAGCAGAAACGCCCCCTTCGCCGTTAAAGGCGGTGGAGTCGGTAAAGAGGCCGACGTCCTCGGGAGGCAGGCCGTGGGTGCCGGTGCCGAAGTTGCCGTGGCCGGCGCCGGCGAGGGCATGAGCGGTCCAGGCCCAGTGCTGGCCGCGGAAGAACCGGTAGCGGACGCCGCCCATGAATGTGTACTGGCTGATGCTGGGATTGAAGACGGAATAAGGATTGGTGCCGGTATAAGCGGTGCCGTAGTAGCCGCGAAAATCAGCGGCGAGGCCGAGATTGCCATAGCGGTAATCGGTGATGCCGACCTGCCAGCCGGCCTCGTTCATGCGCTGAAGCGACGGTCCGGGATGGAAGCGAAGGTAGGCGCCCCCGAAGTTGACTTCAAATTTGTGGCTGTAGGTGTCCTGAATGATCTGCTGGATCCGGATCTTGCGGCGAGCGTTGACGCGGGCCTGGGCCTGGCGGAGGACCTGAGCGCGCTGTTCGGGGCTGGTCTCCTGGATCGCGGGCTGATTGGATTCCGGAGGCACAATCGGTGCCGGCGAGGCCTGGGACGGGCTCTGGGGCTGCGGCGGATTTTGGGTCTGGTTCTGATTCGGGTCCTGATTTTGGGGCGTGTCGTTTTGTGCACGCAGGTTGAAAGGAGCAAAAAGAAGGACGGCCAGAAGCGGATACAGGCTGTATCCGAGAGACTTGCGCCAATGCATGAACCTGAATGCCTCCACTACGCGGAACGAGGAAGATTGCTTTCTGTATTAAACCATCTGCGGGGCAGGATGCGGGGCGCCATTTCGTCGGCGGCTGTGCGACAGGCGTTGGAGGCGCAATTGCGGAAAGTTCACGGGCATGCAAGGATGCCGAGAAGGATCGTTGTTATCTTCCGCAACTGAGGCGTGTACAACGCATGAAATTTCTCTTTGGCCTGATTCTGGGGATTCTGGTCCTTCCTGTCGGAGTTTTCATTTACCTTCGCGCGGGACATCCGCCGGTGGCCGTGGCGGACAAGCCTTTCCCGTTCGAGAAGCAGATCGTGCGCGTGCCGCTGGCGGCGAGGATCGACCAGGAGATGCCGAAGAGCGCCCCGATTGAGGCGAGCGCAACAAACCTGGAGGCGGGGGCGCAAATTTACCGGGAGCAGTGCTCGACCTGTCACGGGCTGTCAGGCCGTCCGTCGGACTTCGGGGTCCACATGTATCCAAAGGCGCCGCAGCTGTGGGCGGCGCACGGACACAGCGGCGTCGTGGGTGTGAGCGACGATCCGGTGGGCGAAACGGAGTGGAAAGTGGTAAACGGAATCCGCCTGACGGGAATGCCTTCGTTTGACAAGGTGCTGAACGCGACGCAGATCTGGCAGGTAAGCCTGCTGCTGAAGCAGGCGGCCGGCCCGCTGCCCCCGGAGGTGATGCGGGTGGTCCACCAGCCGCTGGACTTCAGCGTGCCGGCGGGTGCGGCGGGGACGGTGCCGCAATAACGCCGGAATCAGAGTTTAGGGATTAGGGTTTGCAGTTCAGAAAAAGCCGGACCTGTGGTCCGGCTTTTTCGTTTTGGCCGTTTGCTGCCGACGGAGGAACAGTCAGTCCCTTGTCTCAGCTTCGCCCCGATCGATCCAACCCTAATACTTCGACCGAAGAGTGTAGGTAAGCCCCGTGGTGAATTCGAACGAATTGCGTTTGGTGGGTGGCGTGGCCGGCGGCGGATCGTTTAGGTAGCTGTCGTTGGAGCCTACCGAGAAGGACAGGCTCTTGAAGAAGGGCATGGTAAGAGAATCCGTCTCGCCCGCGGAGTAGGCGTATGAGTTGTTGTATGCGGGAATCCACGAGACCTGCTGCTTGAACTGGACCTTGAGAGGCAGCTTCGCAGCCCAGGTGCCGTCGAACGTGGAGCCGATGAGATTCTGGTTATCGTCGGCGGGCGTGTCGATGAAGGTCTGGCCCTCGTACTGGAGAGTGGATTTGAGGTCGAGCTCCTGAGTCGGACGCTTGATGGCCGTCCAGCCCAGGCCGGCGCCGTAAATCTGCTGGAGATCCAGAGCCTGAGCAAAGTTGTGATCGAAGACGACCTGACCCAGAACGTAAACACGGGGCGAGAAGTAATTGTCCCGCTCGGCGTCCGCGTGGTAGATGGAGCTCTTTGAGCTGCTGGCCGGGGTCATCACCCCATCGCTGGAGTAGGCGGGCTGGATGATTTTGCCAAAGGAGCCGCTGAAGTCGACCGAGGTTCGGTTGTGCGGATCAAGCCAGGCGACGGTGGGCACGGTGCGCGTAAGAGAGACGGCACCGGCGAAGGTGTACTGCTGCTGGGTGCCCTGGACGACGGTAGCGCCGGCGGTGATGTTGCCGTTCCATCCGGCCAGGATGCCCGGGTGACCGGCGATCTGCTTGCGGAGCGTGGTTTCGTCGACGATATAGACCGCGTTCTTGATGGGGATGGGGGCGATGGTCGCGCCATTCTCAGGGTGCACGGTGATCAGCTGATCGGCCACAGCGAGCGTGCCTTCAGGAATGCCGGCAGGCAAATGGTGGTGGTGCAGGAGAACGCTTTTAGGCAGCACGGCGAGGCGGGAGCCAGTATGGAGCTCGCGGATCTTGTCCCATTTGACGGTGATGTCACCGACCACCTCGCTGTGGAAGACGACTTCGTTGCCGACCGCGCGCACCAGGGTGCCGGTGAGGCGGTCGCCGTTGGTAAACGTAAGGGTGTCGAGGGCGGCCGGCGGCGTATGGGCGCCGGCAGAAGGGCCATCAGGACCGGTATTCGCTGCGGCGTGGACGCCGGACGGTGACAAGATCAGAAAGCCGGCGAGGAGAAAGGCGGGGAGACGAGAAAATAGCGCAAAACTAAGAAAAGAATGGCGTACGAACATGCGCAGCAGGAGCTCCGAGCAGAATTGTTCAAAGGAAACAGAAGATAAAAGGGGCTTTTTTGATGGTACAGGAGGGTGGAGGATGGTTTCGGCGGCGGCCCGTATCCGAAGAGGTTCCCGAAGTGAGACGGGCGGGGTTGCCGCAGAGGGACCTGTGACCTAAATCACGGAAAGATCCAGGCGCGCGACCTTATGCTTCCCAATATAGGAGCGAAATGGTCGCAATTGCGCTATTATCGGAAATTAGAGCCGAGGCCGCGGGCGCAGTCGAGGACGATCTCGACCTGTCCGGAGCATGGAAGTTGAGTCTGCTGAGCGAATTGCCCATTGGGACCGTAGGGGTGGTGGAAGCCCTGGATCTGCCAGGCGAGGTCCAGCATCACCTGATGCATATGGGGTTTGTGCCCGAGGCTCGTGTGGTGGTGGTTCGGCGTGCGCCGGCGGGCGATCCGACGGTGTACGCGATTGACGGGTTCGAAGTGGCGCTGCGGCGCGAGACGGCTCAGGCGATTCGCGTGCGCGATTATGACAGCCTGAATACAGGGAAGCGATGAGTGATTGTTGCAGCACGGCGGTCGTTGACATTCCAGTTGAGCCGCGGGTTGCGGGGCGCATTCGCACGGTGGCGCTGGTGGGGCCGCCAAATTCGGGAAAATCGACATTATTCAATCGACTGACGGGACTGCGGCAGAAGGTCGCAAACTATCCCGGTGTCACGGTTGAGCAGCGCGTGGGGCGGCTGAGCGGGATCGGGCGGAGCGATCTCACCCTGATTGACCTGCCAGGCATTTACGGGCTGGACAGCTATTCAGAAGACGCGCGCGTGGCCGTGGAAGTGTTGCGCGGGGAGATGCCGGGCACGCCGGCTCCGGACGCGATTCTGCTCGTGCTGGACTCGCTGCATCTGCGGCGGCAACTGATGCTGGCGGCGCCGGTGCTGGCTCTGGGACTGCCGACGCTGGTTCTGCTGAACATGAGCGATCTGATGGAGTCGCGCGGCGGCCGTGTGGACACGCTGGCTTTGGCCCAGGAGCTGGGCGTGCCGGTGGCGAAGATCAGCGCGACGCGTGGCACCGGCCTGGACTCGGTCACGCAGTTCCTGAACCGCAAGGCCGAGCCTGAACCGGAGATGCCCGCACCTTCGCGGATTGAGCTGCCGGTGATGGGGAATCCGCGGTCGTACCGGCAGTGGGCGACGGGGATCAGCACACGGACAAAATACAAGGCGCCGCTGTCGTCGCAGTGGACGAAGCGGATCGATGGAGTGCTGCTCCACCGGGTGTGGGGACCGCTGGTATTTCTGGCCGTGGTCTTCGCGGTGTTCCAGGTGGTGTTCGCGCTGGGCCAGCCGCTGAGCGATGGCTTCGGCAACGTGCTGAACGCAGTAGGCGACAAGGTTGGCCTGCTGATGGGCCACAGCTGGGTGGAGTCGATGCTGATCGACGGAATCTGGCGCGGTGTAGCGTCGGTGCTGGTGTTCCTGCCGCAAATCCTGCTGTTGTTCCTGTTTATCGGGGTGCTGGAGGACTCGGGCTACCTCGCCCGGGCGGCGCTGATCGCGGATCGCGTGATGCGGTCGATCGGCCTGAACGGGAAGGCGTTTATTCCGCTGCTGTCGGCATACGCATGCGCGGTGCCGGCGATTATGGCGACCCGGACGATTGAGAACAAGCGGGACCGCTTCGCAACGAT
>JBAUZR010000679.1:0-4205 GCA_049585375.1 Acidobacteriaceae bacterium | reverse complement strand
CGACCTCTTCCTCTTCTCCTCTCCGTGGACCCCGCCTGCCTGGATGAAGGACAACAACTCCCTCTACGGCGGCACCATGCGCGACCGCTACTACCGTGCTTACGCCGACTACTTCTGCCGCTTCATCAAGGGATACGCCCAGGCCCAGGTCCCCATCCACGCCGTCACCGTCCAGAACGAAGTCGACACCAACCAGGACGGCCGCATGCCCCAGTGCCAGTGGGGCCAGGAATACGAGATGGAGTTCGTCGCCAAAAACCTCGGTCCCGCGTTCGAGGAGGCCAATATCGACGCGAAAATCTGGATCATCGACCACAACTACAATCTCTGGGGCCGCGCCATCGACGAACTCAGCGATCCCGAAGTCTACAAATATGTCGATGGCGTCGCATGGCATGGATACGTCGGCACGCCCGACGCCATGACTCGCGTCCACGACGCCTTCCCCGCCAAACACACCTACTGGACCGAAGGCGGCCCCGACATCACCGATCCCGCCTACGCCACCGACTGGGCGCAATGGTCGTCCACCTTCACCGGCGTTCTCCGCAACTGGGCTCGCTGCATCTGCAGCTGGAACCTTGTCCTCGACGAGCACGGCAAGCCCAACATCGGACCCTTCTCCTGCGGCGGCGTCGTCACCCTCGACTCAAAAACTCAGGCCGTCAGGCGCAGCGGACAGTACAAAGCCTTCGCCCAGTACTCCCGCGTCCTCGACCGCGACGCCCAGGTCTTTGCCTCCTGGGGCGACCTCCCCGGCATCTCCCACATCGCCGCCGAAAACCCCGACGGCACCCGCGTCCTCATCCTCACTAACCAGGCCGGCGAACAAAACATCCAGATCGCCCTCGCCGATCAAACATTACCGGTCACCCTCCCACCCGACTCGATCACGACGCTGGTCTGGTGAGGAAGACCGGGGCTATGGCCATTGGGAGATTTGGTTCATTTTTCGATGGTTAACATTTCCGATAAACCTTTTATTTTCTGAATTTTGCATGGATCTGCAGGGGACCTCTTCTCGCCATTTGATTCATTCCGGATCACTTAGCAGGGGGCTCCTTCTTTTTTGGACCGTCTGAGCGGTTTCAACGGCCTGAGCTAGCTGCTGGCCGGGTTGGCGGTTGTCCAGAACAGAATCGCGGGTTTTCACGAAGACTCCCGGAATAGAAAAGCCCCGCTTTTGGCGAGGCTTTTGTAGGACCTGTTTCTAACCAATATCAGGATGCAGAACCGGTGAAGGTAGAGCAAGGAGAAAGTGGAGGGCGGACGGTACGAAGGTAAGCTCAGCGCTATGCGGCATCGCTGCACCTGGCCGCTATCGGCTAAACGCTATAGGCTGTACCCCATGACCGACTCGAATCTCTCCACTCTCCGCGTCGCCGTCCTGGGAGCCGGCAAAATGGGCGGCATTCTGCTCCAGGCCTTTCTCAAGCAGCAGATCCTCACGCCCGACCGCCTGCTGGCCACCGTCGCCCACGCCGACCGCGCCCAAATCCTCGCCGCGCAGTGGGGCATCGAAGTCTCGACCGACAACGTCGCCATCGCCGGCAACGCCGATGTGATCCTGCTGGGCGTGAAGCCGTTCCAGGTCCCGGCGCTGGTTGAGGAAATCCGCCCGGCCCTGACCTCCGACAAGCTGCTCATCTCCTTCGCCGCCTCGGTCCGGACCGAAGCCATTGAGAAGGCCGCCGTCGAGGAAGTCCCGGTCATCCGCGCCATGCCCAACACCCCCTCGATGCTGGGCGCAGGCATCTCCGCGCTCTGCCGCGGCCGCTTCGTCGAAGCGCGGCACATGGCTCTGGCTGAGAGTCTCTTCTCCGCGGTCGGCCGCACCGTTGTCGTGGATGAAAAGCATATGGATGCCGTCACCGGCCTCTCCGCCTCAGGACCGGCTTTTATCTACATCATTCTCGAGTCGCTGGCTGAAGCCGGCGTGAAGGTGGGGCTGCCCCGCGACATCGCCACGCTGCTGGCCGCGCAGACTACCTATGGCGCCGCCAGAATGGTGCTCGAAACCGGCTACCACCCGGCGCTGCTGAAGGATGCTGTAACCACCCCGGCCGGCTGCACCATCGACGGAATTCTCGAACTGGAGGAGGGCGGCCTGCGCGTCACGCTCATCAAAGCGGTTATGCGCGCCACCCAGCGCGCCAAAGAACTGGCGGCCGGGTAGACCGTGACCCCGCAATGACTCCGCGACCCGCCACCCCACGCGTTCCCCTCGAGCCCGAGACGGCCGAAGCCCTGCCCAGCGGGCTCGGCGAGAAGACGGTCCTTCATCTGCTGCCGCCGCGGGCGGCAGATCCGGCGGTCACGCCGCTGCGCACCTCGCGTGTGTTTCTGGCCCTGGAGTTTTTGCTGCTCTTCCTCGCTCTGCCGCTTTCCCTCGGCCTGCGCCTCATCCGCCACGTTCCGCCCATGCCGATTCTTTGGGCGGCGGCCGCGTATGGCCTGGTCGCTCTGCTGCGCGACCCCACCTTCGATCGCCGGCAGCTGTGGAACGCTGCCGCTCTCCGGCGGCAGCTTCTGCCGGTGCTGGCTCTGTTCTTTGCGGGAGCCGTGGTCCTCACAGTTCTGATCCGCGTCTACGCGCCGCATCTCTTCCTCGCCCTGCCGCGCACGCACCCGTTTTTCTGGGCGCTGGTGATGATCCTGTATCCGGTGCTGTCGGTCTACCCGCAGGCACTTCTGTATCGCGCGTTCCTCTTCCACCGTTACCGGCCGCTGCTGCGGATGGCGCCGCGCACCGAGTCCTGGTTACTGATCGTGGCCAGCGCCGCCACCTTCGCGCTGATGCACCTCGTCTTCCGCAACTGGGTAGCGATTGCCCTGACGTTCCCGGGCGGCATTCTGTTTGCGCGCCGCTATCCGGATACGCGCTCGCTCTGCGTCTCCTGGTTCGAGCACGCGCTCTACGGATGCTTCCTGTTTACGATCGGGCTGAGTTCTTACTTTTACGTCCGCTTCGTATAAACGGGGCGGATCGCAAAGAAAAAGCCCGGCTCGCCGCGCGGCAAACCGAGCTTCGCTACTGTCTACAGGCTACAGGCTGCGTCACTGCGGCTGACTGGCCCCCTGCTTCGCGCCGCGAACCGCGCCTTTGGTGGTGCTCTTCGTCTTGTGATAAGCCTTCTTAGTTCCCTTTTTGGTGCTGTGGTAGGCCTTCTTCGTACCTTTCTTCGTGCCGTGGGCGGCATCTTTGGCGCCGTTCTTCGTATCGCGACCCGCTTGTTTCATGTCCTGCTTCGCGCTGGTGCCCTGATCGCTCTGGGCACGCGGAAGCGCGAACGCGGGCGTCACCATCAGCGCCGCCCCCAGAAAAGCTGTCAACCACTGCCGATTCCTTGTCATGTTGAAGGAGGATGTTTCGGAGTCCCCGCCGAGTTGCGCCGGCTCCGAGGATTTCGCGGCTAAAATTGAGCTTCGGATGTTTCTGTGACCACGTTTGCTGCGATTCCCAGGCAATCCGCTCTTGCTTCGACCGCTCCGCCGTCGCTGCGGCGCTTCGCCTGGTTTGTCCTCGGCTATAACGTCGCGGTGATCGTCTGGGGGGCCGCGGTGCGCGCCACCGGCTCCGGCGGCGGATGCGGGGAGCACTGGCCGCTGTGCGACGGCACTCTGGTTGTGCATCATCCAGCCGTCGCCACGATGATTGAGCTGTCGCACCGGGTCACCAGCGGAATCGACACCCTGTGCGTTCTGGGGCTCTTCTTCTGGATCTTCGCCGCTGTGCCGAAGCGGCACCTGGCGCGCGCGGGGGCGGTCGCGGTCCTCGTGCTTACCTTTAACGAGGCTCTGCTTGGCGCGCTGCTGGTGGAGCTGGGCCTGGTCGCGCATAACCAGTCACCGGCACGCGCCCTTTATCTGGGCCTGCACCTGACGAACACGCTGCTGCTGCTGGCCGCGCTGACCTGGACCGCGCACTTTCTCTCGCGGCGGACGGCCAACGTGCGCGGGTCGATGCGGATGCAGGCGGCCGGCCTGGCGATCACCGGCCTGGTCGCGGTGCTCTTTGTCGGCGTCACCGGCTCGCTGGCGGCTTTGGGGGACACACTGTACCCGGCCCGCGACCTGGTCCGCGCCATCGCCCAGGACTTCGCCCCGGGCAGCGACTGGCTGGTGCGGATTCGCTGGCTGCATCCCGCCTTCAGCCTGGTCGCCGGAGTGTTCATCGTCTGGCTGGTCGCTCGTGGGCTGCACCG
>JBAUZR010000678.1:0-2082 GCA_049585375.1 Acidobacteriaceae bacterium | reverse complement strand
TCACAGGGGCGCACAATCTAGAAAGCAGATGAAAAGAGCGAAAGAAAATCCGCGAGTATGGGTGGCGGCGCTGGCAGTGGTGCTGATGGGTGGAATCGCTGCAGGGGCCCAGCAGGGGAACGGCGCCGGCCGTGTGCTGGGGACAGTGGAGTCCGCGAGCGGAAACACGGTGGTGGTGAAGACCGACGCCGGGGCGAGTGAGAAGGTCACGGTGCCGGATACGGCGCGAATTCTGCGCACGGCACCGGGGCAGAAGACGCTGGCGGACGCCGCGAAGATTACGGTGGACGAGATTGCCACGGGGGACCGGGTGCTGATGGTCGTTGCCGGGAATCCACCGACGGCGTCGATCGTAGTGGTGAACAAGAAGAGCGACCTGGAAGCACGGCAGCAGCAGGAGCAGGCGGACTGGCAGAAGCGGGGCGTAGGTGGCATAGCGAAGAGCGTGGATGCCGCAGCCGGGACGGTCACGGTGGCCTCGGGTACCCGGACCATTACGGTTCACACGACGCCGAGCACGATTGTTCGGCGGTACGCTCCGGATTCCGTGAAGTTCAGCGAAGCGCAGCCCTCTGCGCTGGCGGCGATACAGCCGGGCGATCAGGTGACGGCACGGGGTGAGAAGAGCGCGGACGGCAGCGAACTGACGGCGGAGGAGATCGTCTCAGGCTCGTTCCGGAATATCGCGGGGATGGTGGTTTCGACCGATCCGGGCGCGGGGACGTTCACCGTAAGGGATCTGATGACGAAGAAAACGGTGACGATCAGGACGACGCCGGATTCCGACATGCGCAAGCTGGATCCGCAGACAGCGCAGATGATCGCGATGCGCCTGAAGGGCGGCGGGCAGGCTCCGGGCGGCGGGGCTGGAGTTACGCAATCCGGACAGCCGGCGCCTGGGGCACACGCAGGCCGGCCGGGTGGTGGTGCGGGTGGCAACTCCAACGGCGGCGGCGGGCTGGCGCGTGTGCTGGCGCAGTCGCCTGAGATTCATGTCAGCGATCTGCACAAAGGCGATGCGGTGATTATTGTGGCGTCTTCGGGAACTCCCGACGCGGCCACAGCGATTCATCTGGTGACCGGGGTAGAACCGATGCTGCAGGCGTCGGCCAAGGGCAGCCAGAGCATGTTGTCGTCGGCGTGGAACCTGGGCGGCGGTTCGGCCGGTGGGGACCAGGGCGGCGAGGGGAATCCATAGGGAGAAAGACGCAGGGTTGTGGAGGCGTTTGGTGGGGCTCTTCCGTCGACCAGCCGCTTGGCCACGTGCCGGGGCGATTGCGATGCGCGGCACGGGATACGAAGAACAAAAAATTCCACGAATGGATAATGGGAACTGTGACACTGAGAAGTCTCAATCACTCGAAGTGTAGGTCTGGGGCGGCGCAACTTCTGCGCGCCGCCGGTTTGGCGATGGCATTGGTGGTGGGCGTTGTAATGATCGGGGGCCCGGCGCTTCAGGCCCAGACGGCACAGGCGTCGGCTGCGCAGACGGCTGGAGGCATTCGCGGGCAGGTGACCGATCCGACGGGGGCAGTGATTCCCAATGCAACGGTGGTGGTCCGGGATACAGCCGGCAAGGTGGCCGGCAAAGCGACCTCGGACAACGGCGGCGTGTATGCGATTCACGGGCTGGCGGCCGGCAGGTACAGCGTGACGGTCACGGCGCAGGGTTTCGCTTCGTTCAGCACGCCTGGAATTGTGGTGGCGGCGGGGCAGATGAAGAGCCTGAACCCGGCGCTGACGATCGAGGTGGCCAAGCAGGAAGTGCAGGTGCAGGCGGAGAACACGACGATCGGCACCAGTCCGGATGAGAACGCGAACGCGGTGATTATCAAGGGTAACGATCTGAACTCGCTGTCGGATGATCCGGATGAGTTGCAGAACGAACTGCAGGCGTTGGCCGGGCCGTCGGCTGGGCCGAATGGCGGCGAGATTTACATCGACGGATTCACGGGGGGGCAACTGCCCCCGAAGTCGTCGATTCGCGAGATTCGTGTGAACCAGAATCCTTTTTCGGCCGAGTACGACAGGCTGGGTTATGGGCGGATCGAGATCTTTACCAAGCCGGGCACAGACAAGATC
>JBAUZR010000677.1:0-4434 GCA_049585375.1 Acidobacteriaceae bacterium | reverse complement strand
GAAAACAGGACGCACACCGAGGTAGGCGCGACGGCATGGGCATCGGGCAACCAGAAGTGAAAGGGAACGGTCGCAGCCTTCACCAGAAAGCCGGTCATCAGGAACGCAAACGCGGCCAGCACCAGACGATCGTGGCGGCCCGTGAGCAGCAAACCGATCTGCGCCAGATTCAGCGCCCCGGTGGTGGAATAGAGCAGCGCGATCCCGGTCAGCATCATGAAGGCCGCCACGGTATTCGTGACGGCAAAGTTGAAGGCGCCCGCCAGTGGCGAGGGCTCCTGCGTCTTCAGGCCGCACAGGGCGAATGCTGCGGTGCTCATCAGCTCGAAGAACACGAACAGGTTGAAGAGATCACTGGTCAGGGCGAAGCCGGTCATCGCTGCGAGAAAGACCAGCATCAGCGGATGGTAGTGATCGTCGCCGGAATCCGTGTACCGGCAGGAAAACAACAGAGCCAGCGCCGCCAGAAAGGCGGTCAGCGTGGCCAGTCCGCACCCGGCTCCGTCCAGCACGAAGCCAATACCGAGCACCATGTGTCCCCGGGGAAACCAGTCGCCGAACCAATAGACCTGAGTCCGGTGCAGGGCATGCATCGTCCACAGACTCGCCAGAACGAGATTGAACAGGGCTGTCAGCAGCGCCAGCAAATCGGTCAGCAGGCGAGGCAGCAGTTTGCGCAGGCCGCCCAGCAGAGCCGCCGTGATCAGGGGAACCGCAACCAGCAGTGCAGGGGAGAGCACGCGGCGTCATCCTCGCATGAAGCGAAGGTCGTCAGGGCGGGTCGTGCCACCCTTCTCAAACGCCTTCACCACCATGGCCAGCAGCAGAGCTACCACCGTCACCTCTACCACTACATCCGTCAGCATCAGGGCCTGCACCACCGGATCGACCGTAACCACTCCCGGAGAGATGTCGGCGAAGATCGGCGCGTAGCCTCCCTTGCGGAAACCAATCGCCAGCAGCAACACGTAGGTTGAGCTCTGCAGAACGGTGAGACAGATGACCGTGTGTACCAAATGCCGGCTGCGCACGATCCCGTACAGTCCGCAGAGAAACAGCCACGCCGCCACATAATAGGGCAGATTCACCAGCACGTCAGTCCTCCGTATTCTTCTCGCGCGAGAGGATCTCTCGCAGATACTCGTAGCTGATCAGCATGAACCCTGCCGCCACTTCCACCCCTACGCACGCGCTGATGACGGCAATCGTGCCGGAGGAGAAGACGTCGCCCGTCTGCCCGAGCGGCAAAATGTTGGTCAGGAAAGGCGCGCTGAATGCCAGCGCGATCAAACCCACCACCGCATAGGCCGCCGCTCCCAGGGACTCGAAGAACTCCATAAGCGGATGAGAAAGGATCCGCCGAAACGCATCGGTGTTCTCGGCAACATAAAGCAGCATAGGCGCCGCGGCGATCACAACACCCCCCTGAAACCCTCCGCCCGGTGTGAGCTGCCCGTGTGTCCCAAGGTAGATACCGAAGAGCACCGCAAAGCCGAACATGCCGGTCGCGAAGACCTGAACGGTTTCGCTCAGAGCCGCGCGGTCCCGAAAGGATGCCGGGTTCTCGCCGCTGGCTTCGGGCTCGCGACGTTCCTGTTTCTCCGGCCGCAGCAACAGCATCACCCCGGTCACCGCACTGAACAGGATGAACTCTTCGCCCAGCGTGTCGAATCCGCGATAGTCGTACGTGATCGCGTTTACCGTGTCGGTAGTATGCCGCTGGTAGACGGCGAGACTGGCGATCACATCGCCGTAGGGTCCGCGATAATGCCCGAACGGCGGCAGATTCCGAATTCCGGCGCAGTAAACGGCAGCCAGGCCGACGGCACCCGTCAGAAACAGAAGAAGCCGCCGTTTCTCAGTCATGATGCTTCTCCGCCTGGCGCTGCGCTTTGAGTTCTCCGCGGTGCTTCATACGTGTGATTGCCAGCATCACCATCAGCGGCAAGGCAATGGCGCCCACCGTGATTTGCGAGAGCGCCACGTCGGGCGCCTGAAAGAGAAAGAACAGCAGCGCGAAGAGCAGTCCATAAAATCCCAGCGCAAGGATCTGGTTTGTCACGTTGTCAGTGCGGACAATGACCAGCGCGCTGATTGAGATCAGCGCCAGCAGACCCACCCCCAGGATCATCATGAGCGCGGCCTGCCCGCCAGGAATTCGATCTCCGGGGCTTTCGGATCGGGTTCCCAGTGACCTTTCTCTCGGGCGCGGAACGCGCGTGCTGCTGCGTGGGTCCCGACCGAGTTGGAAGCCACGAGAATCCCGAGAATCAGAAGACTCTTCCAGCTTGCCTGCGACCATCCGGTCTCGACAAAAATCGCGATCGTCAGTGTAATCATCCCTACGATCGCGGGCACACCCAGATAGTGCAGCGCCTGATACGCATCGCGCATCCGCACCATTCCCAGCACGCCGAGCCAGCACGACGCACCAGTCGCAGCCAACAGTCCATCGACAACGATGCGATGCGCTTCGCTCACAGGTGCTTCTCCAGGAAGCGCGCGAACACCACGCCCGCTCCGAACGACAGAACGGCGAGGGTCAGCGGCAAGTCCATAAATGGAAGTCGTCCGTAGCCGATCGTCAGCAGCACCAGCAGGATTGTGACGATGATCCCGGTCATCTCCAGGCCTACAAGGCGCCGTTCGGCCGAACCGCGCAGACACATCCATGCACAAGGAATCAGGCACCCTCCCGTGCTCAACGCGGTGATCATCCAGGGATTCACCGCTCGCCCCCCGCTCCCAGATTCCGCGTCATCTTCGGAAGCGGACTCTTCTTCAGCTGATGAAGCAGAATCTGACTACGGCCGCAGTCGATCCCCACCACAATGCAGTTCGGCGAAACCGTGGTGAAGGAAACTGCCAGGGCCCGCTTCGCCGTATCGCGGCCGTTATTCTCAACCGGACCCCATGGCGCGGAGCGGAAGAGCGACGGTGCGCGACGCCCGGCGAGATCGAAAATCAGCACCACTGTAATCTGGATCAGATCGATGACCACATAGCCCGGCAACCGCCAGATCTGCGCGATATCTCTCAGCGTTGGGCGAAACTGCAGCGGCAGGGTGCCAATGACGAAAAGACAGGAACTCACGGATAGCACAACCGCGGCCGCGCCCACGATCAGCTCATGCGGATGCACTGTGGTGACGCAGGCTATCCAAAAGACCGCAAGCGCCACGGTCAAAATGAACGCCTGGGCCATCGTGCGGCTCCGCTCCGTCATGCGCCGTTGGAAGGCCCACGGGGAAACATGGATGCCTGGAGAAGCTTCGTCTCGAAAAGCGGCGAAGTGATTCTCTCCGAAATGGATAACTCCGTCTGCTACCGAACAAAGAAGACGGGCTGGCCCTCAATATCCGATGTGGTGCAGATAAAAGACCGCCCCCGATGCCAGCAGGCAATAGATGCCGAAGTAGAACCAGCGGCCGCGCTCCAGCCACGCGCTCAGCCAGCGCAGGGCGAGCAGTCCGGCCAGAAACGCGAAGAGTGCCCCCAGCACGCTCGGAAAAGCCGCGTGCGCAAACCCGGTCGTGTCGGCGTGGTGCAGACGCAGGGCCTCGCGACCGATCGCCAGCGGAGTAATGATCACCGCCAGCGCAAAACTAAACGATTCGACCCGCAGCTTCTTAATCCCCTGGAGAATGCCGACTGAAATGGTGGCGCCGGAGCGGGAAAAGCCGCGGAAGGGAAGACAGAGGCCCTGGACAGCGCCGATGACACCCGCCTGCCCGAAACCGATCTGGTCCGATTCCTCAGAATCCGGCCGCCGGCCCTCAGCGAGGCCTGCGATAAGAATTAGTACGCCGGCGGCAAACAGCGCGGGAGCGACGATTTCCAGGTGACTGAACAGATCTTCGATCTGTGCTTTTGGCGCGCCGCGGAAGAGCGTGTGCTCGATGATCTTCATCAGAACATAGCCAATCACCAGCGTCGGGATGGTCGCAATGATCGCCTGCCAGGCAAAGCGCTTGAACGATTCGGCGTCGGAAAAGAATGTCTCCTTCCACTGCTTCCAGAAATAGACAATCACCGCGAACATCGTCCCGGTGTGCAGCATCACCAGCAGCAGGGTCATGGTCGGCGAAGAAGGATCCATCCCCATCAGCTTTTCAGCAACCACAACGTGGGCGGAACTCGAGACCGGCAGAAGTTCGGCAAGCCCCTGAATGACAGCGAGCACGATCACCTTGAGAAGGGACATGCGGAGATTTTACCGGGTGAACCTTCGAACTCTGTTAACCGCTTTTGCTCCTCTGACTCTTCGTCGCAACCCAGACACACATTTCCTCCGAAGTCATCATTATTTTCGTCATTTGAAGCGCGTCCCACGCGGCCAGTATCATGAACGTGAAGGCTCACACGTTTGAGCGGCGTCAGTCCGAACAATGCGGGACTGCACCAGCTCAGATCCAGGTTTTCCGGCAGATACAG
>JBAUZR010000676.1:0-4821 GCA_049585375.1 Acidobacteriaceae bacterium | reverse complement strand
CGCTACGTGCTGGTCGCCGCGCGCCGCGCGCGCCAGCTGCAGAATGGCGCCGAGCCGCTGGTTCCGAGCCGTTCCCGCAAAGCCTGCCGGGTGGCACAGGAAGAGATTGCCGCTGGCAAGATCGCTTACGTCAAGCCCGAGGATGCGAAGGTCCTCAAGCCTGAGGTCGAGGCGCCGGACATTCCGAAGTTCGCCTCCTAGTCGATTGTGCGTCGGCGCCGACGCGCGCCACGTTATTGGAGAAGCCGCTCAGCTGAGCTCCGAGAAGACCTCCGCCGTCTCTGTGTCCTCTGTGGTAATGCCGTCTTCCAACCCAGCGTAAACTGTTCCTATGAAAGTGACCGTCGGCGTCTCCGGGGGCATCGCTGCCTATAAAGCTGCAGAACTCGTGCGCGACCTGCAGAAGCAGGCTCTCGACGTGCACGTCATCATGACTCGCGCAGCCCAGTGCTTTATCCAGCCCCTCACCTTAGCCGCGCTTACCGGGCACAAAGTCATTACCAGCCTGTGGACGCCGGAAGGCTCCGACTCCGGTGATGCCGCCTCCGCCATCGAGCACATTGACGCTGCCCAGACCACCGACGCCCTGGTCGTGGCCCCGGCTACCGCGGACCTGCTGGCTAAATTCGCTCATGGCCTCGCCGACGATTTCCTGACTACGATGTATCTGGCCACGACCGTCCCCGTGATCGTCGCGCCTGCCATGAACGTCAACATGTGGCAGCATCCCGCCACTCAGGCGAACCTTGAAATCCTGGCGAAGCGCAACGTCCGCATCATCACGCCGGAGAGCGGCTACCTGGCCTGCGGTATGGTCGGCGCAGGCCGTCTCGCCGAGAACCAGGCCATCGTGGACGCCGTGCTCAGTGTTCTCCACCGCCGCAATGATCTCGCCGGCGAGACCGTTCTGGTCACCGCCGGAGGCACCCGCGAGGCCCTCGACCCGGTGCGCTTCCTCGGCAATCGCTCCAGCGGCAAGATGGGTTATGCGGTAGCAGAGGCTGCCCAGAACCGCGGCGCTCGCGTCATCCTGATCAGCGCGCCGACCGCGCTCCGTCCTCCGGCGAACTGCGAAGTTATCCCCGTCACGACCACGGCGGAAATGCGCGACGCTGTGATGAGCCGTCTCGATCAGGCGACCATCGTCGTCAAAGCGGCAGCCGTGGCCGACTACCGCCCCCGCGTTCAGGCCGATCAGAAGCTGCGCCGCAGCGGCACTCTGACGCTTGATCTCGAACCGACCCAGGACATACTGGCCGAGGTTGTCGAACGCCGCCGCCCCGGCATGCTCATCGTCGGCTTCGCCGCCGAAACCCAGGACGCCGTCGCCCATGGACGCGACAAGCTCCTGCGCAAGGGCGCCGACGCCATCGTCCTCAATGACGTCTCGCGCGAAGGCATCGGCTTCGACTCCGATCGCAATGCCATCACGTTCCTCACCCGCGACCGCTCCATCGAGCTGCCGGAGATGAGCAAGCGCGAGCTCGCCGACGAGATTCTCAACGAGGTCCTCACCCTGCGCCGTCCGCGCCATTTGCTCGCTGAGTCTGATACCGAACATTCCCTGAGCGTGGGAGAGCACGCTTGAACCAGCGGCTCGCTCCGGAAACCGAAGATGCTGTTCGCGCCCGGATCGCTTACTTTCGCGACTTGGGCATCTTTGATTTCTACCGTCGCGAGAGCACATCCACTCTCCAAACCGCCTCGAACAGCCCGGCAACCGAACTGGCAGCGCATGAGTCGGTTCTGCCCCATGATCTGGAGAACCCGCCCTCAATGCCACGCACGCGCAGCCTTCCCATGATTGCCGAGCCAGCCAAAACCGTCGCGCCAGAGGACCACGCCGCCGCGCTCCGGGCCATTCGCAATGACATCGGCGACTGCACCCGCTGCGCCCTCCACAAAGGTCGCAACAAGCTGGTCTTCGGCGACGGCGATCCCAACGCACGCCTGATGTTTGTTGGAGAAGGTCCAGGTGCCGATGAAGACGCGCAGGGCCTGCCCTTCGTTGGCCGCGCCGGTCAGTTGCTCAACAATATGATTGTCGCGATGGGCCTGCGCCGCGATCAGGTGTACATCGCCAACATCGTCAAATGCCGGCCGCCGCAGAACCGCGTCCCCGAGCCCGACGAGGCCAACACCTGCGCGCCCTTTCTCTTTCGCCAAATCGACACGATCCGCCCTGAGGTGATCGTCGCCCTCGGCTCCACGGCAGCTACCTACATGCTCGGCGCGAAGAGCCCGCTCAGCGCACTCCGCGGACGCATCCATCAGGCCCGCGGCGCAAAGCTCATCGTCACCTATCACCCGGCGTATTTGTTGCGCGACCCGCGCCAGAAGAAGGAAGCCTGGGCCGATCTGCAGCTGGCCATGGCCGAGCTCGGCCTCAAAGCACCGGCGAAAAGTCAGCAGCCGAACGTTTAGCTGCGGGTTTTTCCACAGTGATGGAAAGCTACACGCTACCGGCTACAGGCGACCGGCTAAGCCGCCGACGCTGTCAGCGGCTCCTCACCACGGCAGCGTCTCACCCAGGTGAATGTACGCCCCGGTTGGCCCATCGTCGGGCAGCGTAGCCAGCGCCACGCTTGTCTTCGCTCCGTCAGGGATCTCCATCGGCGCGGCATCCGTTCCCATGTCTGTCTTCACCCATCCCGGATGCGCGGAGTTGACCTTGATCTTCGTGTCCTTCAGCTCGTGCGCCAGGTGAATCGTGAAGGAGTTCAGCGCCGCCTTTGAGGCGTCGTAGGCAAAAGCCTTCGCGTTGTAAATCGGGGAGTTGGGATCGGCGTGCAGCGCAAGCGAGCCCAAAATGCTCGACAGGTTCACAATGCGTCCTGCCGGCGCCTTACGGATCAGCGGCAGCAGCGTCTGCGTCAGCTGCACTGCGCCAAAGAAATTCGTATCGAACGTCTCGTGCAGCACCGCCGCGCTCGTGCCGCTCGTGTTGTTGCCGCCCATGAAGTCTTCTTTGGAGACGCCGGCGTTGTTGATCAGAATGTCGAGCCGTCCGTACTTCTTGTCGAGATAGTTGTAAACCTCTTTGTAGTCCGCGGCCTTTGTAATGTCGAAGCGCACGGCCTCCGCCTGGACGCCCTCCGCCTTCAGCTTCTCCGCGGCGGTTTTGCCTTTCGCCGCATCGCGCGATCCAATCACAACCGCGACCCCAAGCTTGCCCAATTGCCGAGCTGTCTCAAATCCGAGCCCCTTATTGCCGCCAGTAATGAATGCGACCTTCGCTTCTGCCATGAACAACCCTCCTCGGTGTTTGATTCGATTCGTCCGGCGTCCCGGGGATTCAGAATCGCTTCTGGTACTCTCCGAAAAAGAAGCCATGCCCGCCTTTTGCGACGTCGCCGTGCCGGTCCCTCTGGACCGCCTCTTCACCTACTCCGTCGGGGAAGCGGCGCCGCTGGTCGGCGCTCGGGTGCTGGTTCCATTTCGCAATGAGAAGCTGGCCGGCCTGGTCCTGCGTTTGCACGACGAAACACCGCCTGTGGAAACGAAACCGCTGCTCGCCGTGCTGGACGCCGAGCCGGTCCTGTCTCCGCAGCTTCTGGAACTCGGGCATTGGATCGCCCAGTATTACCTCGCCCCCATCGGCGAGGTCCTGCGTTCCATGCTGCCCCTTACTGGCGAAGTCCGCCGCCAGGTACTCTATCGCATCACCGATACAGGCCGCCAGGCGCTCTTTGCCGGCGCCCAGCAGGGATCTTCGCGCCGCTCAAAGCTCACTCCTGAAGAGCAGGATCGCGAATACTCTGTCCTGAATGCCCTCGAATCCGGAGAAGCCATCCGCGACACGAAGTTGCGCAGCCAGACCGGCGCTTCCGCGCGTTTGCTGGCGGGCATGGTGCGCAAAAAGTGGATCGCCCGCGAAACGGCTGCCGAGGCACGCGATACCAAACGCACGGTCCGATACGCCGTTCTGGTGCAAGGCGTCCGTCTCCCGAAACTCAACGAGAATCAACAGGCCATCCTGGCTGAGCTGGCCGGCGCCGACGGCGAGCTGCCGGTCGCCGAACTGCGCCGCCTCGAGATTCCCGGTTCCACGCTCAACACGCTCGTCCGCCGCGAGCTGGTCCGCATTGAGGAACGCCCCGCTGACTTTCATCTGACCCATTCGCACGCGTTCGCCACCCCGGACCATGAGCTGAATCCCGTGCAGCGGGCTGCGCTGGCCACGATCACCGAGGCCGTCCAGGCGCGCGCTTTCCAGCCGTTCCTCCTCCACGGCGTTACCGGATCAGGGAAGACCGCCGTCTATCTGGCCGCCATGCGACACACACTCGATGCCGGCCGGACCGCGATCCTGCTCGTCCCGGAAATCGGCCTTACGCCGGCGATGGCCGCGCAGTTGCATCATGCCTTCGGCGCGGAGGTGGCCCTGCTCCACTCCGCCCTCACCCCCGAAGAACGCGGCGAACAGTGGCACCGCATCCGCAACGGCGAAGCCAGGGTGGTAGTCGGCACCCGCTCGGCCATCTTCGCTCCGGTTGAGAACCTCGGCCTCGTCGTCGTCGACGAAGAACACGACGGCAGCTATAAGCAGGAGTCGATGCCGCGCTATAACGCGCGCGACGTGGCCGTGATGCGCGCCCGGTCCGCCGGTGCCACGGTGGTCCTCGGCTCCGCCACGCCCTCGCTGGAGACATGGCACAACACCACCACCGGCAAGTACCAGCGCATCGCGATGAGCGAGCGCGTGATGGACCGCCCCCTGCCGGAGGTCCGCCTCGTCGACATGCGCGCCGAGTTCCAGCAAGCAGGCCAGGAGAATCTCTTCTCCCGAGCCCTCATCGAAGCAACCCAGGCCACACTCGA
>JBAUZR010000675.1:0-2078 GCA_049585375.1 Acidobacteriaceae bacterium | reverse complement strand
CTCCTCTCGTGAAGCGCTCCCTGCAGAAACTCGGCTTTGCCGTGAAACTCCGCATGGGCGACGACGGTTCTCCGTACATCACGGACGAAGGGAATCTGCTCTTCGATTGCTCCGGCGTTTCAATTGAAGATCCTGAAAAGCTCGCTGCGACTCTGGATCGGACGGTCGGTCTTGTGGAGCACGGCTTGTTTCTCCACCGTGCCAGTCTCGCCATTGTGGCAACAGCAACCGGCGTGATCGAACGCACGGTATGAACCCGATCGGCGGCGGAGGTGTAGCCCCGCTCAGGAGCGGCTTTGCCGCCAGGCGTCGACCGACCAGCCGTTGTAAGTGCGCAGAAACAGGAGCAGGGCGTACGCGATGGCGTAGGTGAGCTGGATGCCCGCGGCGGACCAGTCCTGCAGGAGACCGGAGCCGAAGGTCAGCACGATCATGAGGAGCGCGCCGCCGATGAGGGCGAGGCGGGTTGCTGCGCCGACTAGCACGAGAAGGCCGAGGATGGCTTCCGCCCAGGGCAGCAGGAGCGCGAAGGCCGCGACGGCGGCATGGGGCAGCGGCGCGTGCGCGAACTGGGCTTCGATTTTGGACTGAAAGACGGCGGGCCCTGCCCATAAGCGGCTCAGTCCATGAATGGCGATGTTGACGCCGAGGAAGGCGCGGAGGAGCGCGTAGGCGATGCGGCGGTCGTCGAGTTCCTGGGTGGGGGACATGCGGGGCTATCGGATAGATGCGGCGGGGATGGGGGACGATGCGCCTGGGGCGGCGATGGTGGAAGAGAGCGGGTGGCGTGACCGCCGCTCACGACCTGTCTAGCTATATTCGCCGGTCCCCCGCATGGGCTCTAATAGAGGATCAATGGTGTCGTGATCGGAGATGTTGTTCCAATCGCAGACTTTACAGGTCGAGTAGTACGAGCCGTCTGGGCCAAGTTCGGGATCAAAATGCGTACGGATGTTCCGGGACTGGCAATGTGGGCATTTGTCGATGTCACCTGACTGATTCCGTTCCAGCAGCTGAATAAAGTGCCCAACAACCGTGTCGGATGCATGAATCGCAACAGAGCAGGCCCTCTCCGTCGCGTTGCGATCGTGGGTCAACCAATTCACCAACTGCCAAGTATCCTTCGTCGCCCCCTTAATATATTGCCTTAGTTCCTTATTGCTTCCACCAGGGCAGAGACTGTCGGCCAAAAGCGACGACCAGCCGACGACGTTGGCATCCTGTGGGCGATCAACCGTTTGACTGATTGCTGTTCGACGACGCAAAGCGCCCATAAGCGATATGAGGCACTCCCGAAGTTGCATCCCGACGGCTTGATAGTCTTCGGGTTCAACCGCAGCTTCGAAGCGTGCTTTCGCTTGTTCCTGCCTTCGAAATACCTCGTCAAAGGGTGAGGGGGCGTCGCTTGTCGGGCCGGCTGGTCGGCTCCGTAGTCTCATCATTAATCCAATGTGGAACGAGAGGGTATAGTCGAGACTCGGAAACAAGCGTTGAGGGTACAGGTTTGTGAGGTTCGTGATCACCCACCACCGCTCTTTATCAGTTGTAACGTCCCAGATCTCGAATCTCTCGCCAACTGCGATTTCCGTCTTAACCTTCTCGACATGTAGAACTTTCTCGTCGCGGGCTTCTATCTCCACGTAACGGGCAACGTCGGCTTCGCTGTGCGGGTCCCTCTCAGCCATGTATTCCGCTAGCTCCTGGGGCGGGGGAGACTGCGGCGGGACGAAGCACTCTGAATCAACCTTGTTTTGGGAGCTCGGATCACCTTTCATCGATTACTCCTGCAGAAACCAAGTTAGCAGGTCATTTCCCTTCTTCTTCGCAGCTCAATCAAAAAGATTGGAGGGCCGGGCGTGTGCATGTCGACATGCGCTTCAGATGCTGCCTTACTTTCGTACCGTCTGCACTGCGCTTTTCGCTTGCCTTCTCTCCGAATACTCCTCACTCTTGAGATACGTCGTATCAGAGCCCTGCGCGTGGCTTCGCCCGCAAGGGCTTTTTATTTGGGCCGCGCTCGATGCGTGTCCCGAGCTTCGGCAGGAGGAGAGCTAGGGTAATACCCAAAAGGTATTACC
>JBAUZR010000674.1:0-3012 GCA_049585375.1 Acidobacteriaceae bacterium | reverse complement strand
TTGCGGAACCGCGACTGAGGAAAAGAAGAGCGCAGTGAGCACGAGCAAAGGCGCGCATCGCAGCATACCTGTTTACCATAGCGGAAACCGATTGGGGGATGTCTGGGGATGATGCGAATCGCTGTAGCGGGCTGCGTGGCCGGTTGGATGGCGATGGTGTTGGCGGTCGGACTGGCTGATGCGACGGGCGCAGGGCCTGAGGTTAAGGTCGAGAGCGGTATTGTGCGCGGGATAACCGTGGCAAGCTTGCCGCGGGGCGGGGCGTTCCTGGGGATTCCTTATGCGGCGCAGCCGGTTGGGCAACTGCGCTGGCATGCGCCGGAACCGGCGCCGCAGTGGAGTGGCGCGAGGGCGGCGACGTCGTACGGGCCGGCCTGTCCGCAGGCGCCGAGCCCGTGGCTGCCGGAGATGCTGGGCATTCAAAGGATGCGGACCGATGAAGCGTGCCTGTATGTAAACGTGTGGACGCCGGAGCTGCATCCTGCGAAACGGCTGCCGGTGCTGGTATGGGTGCATGGCGGCGGGAATGTGGAGGGATCGGGAGAATGGCCTCCGCTGGGCGTGCCGCTGGCGGAGCACGGGATTGTGGTGGTGAGCCTGAACTACCGGCTTGGGGTGTTTGGGTTCTACGCGAACGCGGCTCTGGATGCGGAGTCGGGACGGCATGTTTCGGGAAATTACGGGCATCTCGACCAGATTGCGGCGCTCCGCTGGGTCCGGCAGAATATCGCGGCGTTCGGCGGTGACGCGGCGAAGGTGACGATTGCCGGTGAGTCGTCGGGGGCGCTGGACGTCTGCAACCTGATGGCTTCGCCGCTGGCGACGGGGTTGTTTCGGGGCGCGGTGATGGAGAGTGGCGTGTGTGTGGACTCGGTGTATCCGAAACTGAAGGAGCTGCAGACCAACAAGGCGAAGCTGGGGAAGGATTTGGGAGTAGCGGCGGGGCCCCGCGAGCTGGCGGCGCTGCGCGCTGTGCCGGCCGAGCGTGTTTATGCAGTGGCTGCGAAAGACGACGCTCTGGATTTCGAACCGGCGTTGGATGGATGGGTGCTGCCGCAACAGCCGGCGGTGACGTTTGCGAAGGGCGAGCAGGCGAAGGTGCCGGTGCTGGTGGGCAGCAACGACAGCGAGGTATCGATCTTTGCCAGTCCGCTGGTGGGCGGGCACTCGTATCGACCGAAGACGGTGGCGGCGTATCGTGCGTGGCTGGAGAAGGAGTTTGGGCCGCTGGCGGATCGAGTGCTGGCGGAGTATCCGGCGCGATCCGATGCGGAGGTGCCGCAGGCATTTCGAAGGATGTTTACGGATTACGACTTCGGATTTGGCGCGTGGCTGCTGGCACGGGACACGGGAACAGTGGGCGAAGATGCTTGGCTATACCACTTCTCCTATGTGGGGCAGGGACCGTTCGCGGAACTGGGCGCGTTTCACAGCGAAGAGGAGATGTTTCTGAGCCGGCATTACTGGACGAGCTGGGTGGCGCGTCCGGAAGACGCAGCGCTGTCGCGGACGATCATCGGGTACTGGACGAACTTTGTGAAGAGGGGCGATCCGAATGGGGGCGGCCTTCCGGCATGGCCGGCGTTACAGCCGAGCGGCAAGGCGGAGGAACTTGGAGAGCGGGTGGGAGCGGAGGCGGTTCCGCGGGTGGAGAAGTTTGCGGTGTTTCAGGAGTATCTGACGTCGCGTTTGCGGAAGCTCAATTAGTCGCAGATGCGCGGATCAGGCGCGCGGCGCGTTGGGCGCGGGAAGATCGCGGCCGGGGTCGGGGCGCTTATCGGACTCGCGGAGAACGATCGGCTGGACCATGGAGTGGGCGTCGAGGACAGGCGCGACATTGGCGGTCCGCTGATATGTGTAGAGAATCCGATGGATCACGGTGACGGTGGAGATGACGGCAAGGAGCCAAAGAACCGGCGCCATGACGCCCCAGCGGTCGAACAGAGCGCCGAGGATGATGAGCACGACACGCTCGGGCCGCTCCATAAAGCCGACCTTGCAGCTGCCGATGAGAGCCTCGGCGCGAGCGCGGGTGTAGCTGACCATGAGCGACGTGACCATGACAAACGCAGCGAGGAAGACGTAGAAGAGGCGATTGCCGCGAGCGTAGAAGACCAGCAGTCCGAAGAAGAGGACGACGTCGGAGTAGCGGTCGATAACCGAATCAAAAAAGGCGCCGAAGACGGTGACCTGCTGGGTCTGCCGCGCGACCCGGCCGTCGACCATATCGAAGATGCCGGCGCCGATGATCACCAGTCCGGCATACAGAAACATGCGCACGTAATTGTGCTGGTTGGCGAAGCCGAAGAGCACAGCCGCGGCGGTGTTGATGACGAGGCCGATGAAGGTAAGAACGTTGGGGGAAATGCGGGTGAGCGAGAGCCCGTCCACAATCGCCTGCAGGAGGAAGCCACAGGCGCTGCCAAAGGCCCGGGTCCAGGTAGTGTGCGAGGGCTTTTCCTCCGCCATGCGGTCTCTACTTTCCGGCTTCCGCTTCCGCTGCTGCCGCTTCGTCGTGAATGGTGGCCAGTTTCAGCACTTCCATCTCACGCTTACCGTTGGGCGTATGCACCACGGCCATATCGCCGACCTGTTTGCCCACAAGCGCCTTGCCGATGGGGGAGGTGGTCGAGATGAGGCCCTTGTTCACGTCCGACTCCTCGCTGGTGACGAGCTTGTACTCGATTTTCTCATCCTTGGAGGTGTCGTAGACGAGGACCGTGGAGCCGAAGGCGGCGCGGTCGTGCGGAATATTGGCGAGGTTGACGAGAGCGAGTTCGGCCATACGCTTTTTTAGCTGGCCCAGGCGCGCGTTGACGAATTCCTGGCGCTGTTTGGCCATGTGGTACTCGGCATTTTCGCTTAGGTCGCCCATGGCGACGGCTTTTTTGATTTCAGCCGGGAGCTCGTGCGTCAGCTCATGTTCCAACTGCCGAATTTCTTCCTGAAGCTTTTTCTTAATGTGTTCGGGCATACATCAACATCCGTCGGGGGCTGGTTCGGTCCACATCG
>JBAUZR010000673.1:0-11233 GCA_049585375.1 Acidobacteriaceae bacterium | reverse complement strand
GAGGTTTTCCATGGCGGCGATCTGGCCCTGCTGGCTTTCGATCCACAAAGTACTGAGGAAATTCGCCACGCCTTCGTTGAGCCACGCGCGAGGCGAGAAAAAGGCGGCGTGGGCGAGGGCATGCACGACGACCGGCGTCAGGTGCGATGGGTCATCGGTGGAAAGAGGCGTAACCAGCAGGTCGCCGGTCTCGGCGGGAGCATCGTCGGGCTCAGGCAGCTCGAGGATGGTGGCCGGCGCATGGTTCCTCTTACCGAGCCAGGTCTGGACCAGCGGCTGCACGAGAGCGGCGGCGGCGACGTAGCGCTGGGCGCTGGCTGAATCGGCGGGTGGCGCGAGGACGCGAAGGCCGTTGCCCTCGATTTCAGGATTATCCGTGAGGAAGAGCGATGGAGCTTCAAAGCCGAGCCGCGTCGCCGGCAGCGATACGGTGACGACGCCGGGGAAGGATGCGCTGGGCATGGCGGAGGGTTTGCCCAGCGCGACGTAGTGCCCGTCCAGGATAGCGGCGCTGGGCGGCTTCAAGTAGAACTCGCTGGTGACGCGGAGGGCCGCGGTGGCGTCCTGGTTGAGGAGCTTCTGGCGGCCGATTTCCGTGAAGAACGTGTCGCCATTGCCAAGTGCGACGGGGACGGAAACGACGGGATACCAGACGACGTTGCCGAATCCGCGGAGGCCGGTGAAGGAAGGGGAAATGCGGTCCCAGTCGGAGGCTTCGGCAGTGGCGACGGGAGCGCCAATGGCGGTGAGACGGCCGGAGGAGACTGGGATGGATCCGCCGTAATCGACGTCGAAGGTGAGGCTGGCGCGAGGGGCGAGAGGTTGTGGCAGGGTAACAACGGCCTCGGTGAGCTGGCCGGTGTGGTCGGCGTCGCTGGCGAGGGGGTAGGCGCGGAAGGCAACGCGTTGGCCGCCGAGACCGATGGTTTCAAAATGCAGCGTAGAGGACAGCTGGAGGGGGAGTTCGCTGAGGGGTGTGGTTCCAGCGTTGCGCAGAGTGACGCGGGCGTGGACCTCAACGGACTGATCGCGCGGGGTGAGGTGCACGTCAAGGTCCCAGGCAGTGATGGTGAGGGAGCGGCGGAGGGCATCGGTGATGGGGTTGGCAGGGGTCTGCGCCGGTGTCGAAGCTAGCTTCGACGATGACTGCGAGGGCGGCGCTTGCGGGGGTGGTCCGGAGAAGAGGACCTGGCCTCTGGGAGCGGGAGCCGCGGGGTTCTCGGATTGCTGCGCGGAAACCAGAGGAGAAGCGCAAAGAACAGCGAGGGCGGCAAGACGAACGAACTTCATGAACCAAGACCTTTGGGTATCTTCTGCGACTTCTCCGGGCGGCTTGCGGCGGAGGCAGGAGCGCGGCGCTGGCGCGCAGCTTCAAACAGGACGACGGCGCCGGCAGCGGCAACGTTCAGCGAATCCACGCGGCCGGCCATGGGAATGCGGAGCAGGTGATCGCAGGTGCGGCGAACGAGGTCGTGCAGGCCCGCTCCTTCGCGTCCAAGGACTATTACCGTATTGGACGTGAAGTCGTAGCGGTCGTAATCCTGGGAGCCGCGTTCGTCGAGGCCGACGATCCAGAGATGATGCTCTTTGAGAGTTTCGAGGGCGCGGACAAGGTTGACGACCCGGGCGAGGCGGAGATGCTCGGTGGCTCCGGCAGAGGCTTTGACCGCTACGGCACTCAGAGGAGCCGAACGGCGCTCGGTCAGGAGAATGCCGTCGACGCCGGCGCCCTCAGCGGTGCGCAGGAGAGCGCCGAGGTTCTGGGGATCTTCGACACCGTCCAGTGCGAGGACAAGTCGGGGTTCGGGTCCGGTGAGCAGGTCTTCGAGGTCGAGGAGATCGCGTTCGCGGACGACAGCCACCACGCCCTGGTGGGCGGTGGTTTGAGCGATGCGGTTGAGAGCGTCGCGTGGCTCGGTGCGGATTTTCACGCCGGCTTCGCGACACAAAGCGGCGATAGCGGCCAGGCGCGGGTCGTGACCGCCCCGGAAGCGCTCGGCTGCGACGCAGACGTGGTCGAAGCGGCGGGAACCGGCGCGCAGGGCTTCTTCGACGGCGTGAACGCCGTACAGGATCTCCATCGTTTTTCCAGTTTATCCTTGCTGGCGCTTCTATTCGGGTTGATACTAGAAGAGTTACAGACGCGCAGCTTACGCTGTGCGGGTCAGGGAGCATAGCGCGGCGAATGGATTTAACAGTAAAGATGGAAAAACTTGTTCAGGGCAGCGTCTTCCGCCGGGATTCTTCCGTCTCTGAAATTGATATGAACGCAGCCACGCTGCAGCTGGCCGAACAGGTACGGAGGGAGAACGCCCGAGTTGCCGAGGGTCTGAAGCGACACGATGCGCAGCTGCTGGATGAGCTGATCGTGGCGTATCAGCATCGGCTGCTGCGGTATCTGCTGTATCTGACCGGCAATCGGGAGATGGCCGAGGACCTGTTTCAGGAGACCTGGATGCGGGTGCTGGTGCGCGGCTCGCAGTTCAATGGCAACTCGCGATTCGATACCTGGCTGTTCACCATCGCGCGGAACCTGGTGATCGATTACCGCCGCCGGCGGTCGATGGCGAGTCTCGAGGAGATGTGCGAGGCGAGCGACGAGGAGCGGCCGTTTGAGATCCCCAGCCAGGAGAAGACGCCGTTCGAGCATCTGGCGACCCTGGAGCATGGTGAAGTGGTGACGGCGGCTCTGCTGACTCTGGACCCGCTGCATCGCGAAGTGCTGGTATTGAGGTTCCACGAGGAATTATCACTGGAAGAGATTGCCCGGGTGACGCGGGCTCCGCTCTCGACGGTGAAGTCGCGGCTGTATCGGGGGCTGGCGGCGCTGAAGCCGCAGGTGGCGGCAACTCGATCCGCGCCGGCTCCTTCTGATCGAATGGAGGCGCTATGAGCGGTGACGCCCATTCGATGAAACCCGGGAGCTCGATTCCCGATATGCTGCTGCGCACGCGGCGGTCGGTAATGGAAGCAGCCTACGAAATGCAGACGGAGCGTGCCCGGCGGCGACGGCAGATCGGCATTGCGCTGCTGGTGTTCGCGGTCCTGGTGGTGCTGGTGACGCCGGTGCTGTGGAGTGCGGCTACCGAGCTGAGTTCCGGAGAGACATTTTTCGACATGCCGGTGATGCTGGTAATGCTGACGCTGGTGCTGTTGTCGGCGATCTTCGCTGTGTTGCTGGTGAGCTGGCGGGGACGCCGTCTCCGCGATGAGCAGAAATAAAGAACGAAGCGCAGGATCGTTGGATGGAAAACCAGACAGAACAGGGCCGAGATAAAAAATCCGAGGGCTTTTCCGGCGAACTGAGTTTCATTCCGCTGTGGTCGGTGGCGGCGGCGGTAGTGGCGTTCACGGCGATGGAGTGGGTGATGTGGGTGGTGGTGCCGGCACACCGGCGGCATCCTCCCAACCTGCCGTTCGGGTTCCGCTTCTATTTCAATATCAGCATTGGCGCGCTGGCGGCGCTGTACATGCTGATGATCGGTTACATCAGCCGGGATTCCCCGCGCCGCGGGATGAGCACTACAATCTGGACGATTGTGTGCGTGGTGATTCCCAGTGGGATTGGTGCCGTGTTGTATTTCCTGTTGAGGCAGCCGATTCTTTCGCGGTGTCCGGCCTGCGGCACGCGGATCGAGAGCGATTATCACTTCTGTCCACAGTGCGCGTACCAGGTGGCGCCCTGCTGCGGCAATTGCCACCGCACCGCGCGGATCACGGACCTCTACTGCGTCCACTGCGGGCATCATCTGTTGGAAGATCACCCTCCGGCACGCCTGCACGCCTTCGCGGAGTAGGCCCTGCCGGCAGCTCTCTGAGCATCGCGGGCGGTAATTCCTATATTCTGGAACGGCCGCAGGCGATTTATGTCCATGACCGCTGTCATTGTCGACGATGAAGAGCTGTCTCGCGAAGAGCTGAAGTATCTTCTGACGACGGCCGGCAGCGTGGATGTGGTGGCCGAGGGGAAGAACGGCGTCGAGGCCGTGGAGCTGATCCGCGAGCATCATCCCGATGTGGTGTTTCTGGATGTGCAGATGCCGGGGCTGGACGGCTTCGCGGTGCTGAAGAAGCTGCTGGCGCTGGGCGACGGAGAGCAGTTGCCGCAGATCATTTTTGCCACGGCATTCGACCAGTACGCGGTGCGGGCCTTCGACGTCAACGCGATCGATTATTTGCTGAAGCCCTTCGACCGTGACCGGCTGCTGCAGGCCATCGAGCGGGCGCGGCAACGCCTGCAGGAGTCAGGCCAGAGCAGCGAAGCGCGGCGCAGCAGCGGCGATCTCAGGATGGATACGCTGCTGAAGCTGATCGAGCAGCACCAGGCGCCGAAACCGCATAGTGGCAAGATTGTGCTGCAGGCAGCCGGCGGGCGTCTGCTGCTGGTGGATCAGAAAGAGATTTGCTTTGCCTCGATCGATGAAGGCGTGATCACGGTGGTCACGCCGTCGTTCGAGGGACAATCGAAGTGCCGGACGCTGGAGGAGCTCTTTGATCTGCTCGATCCCGCGCTCTTCTGGCGGGCGCACCGTTCGTATCTGGTCAACATCAACCACATTCGCGAAGTGGTGCCGTGGTTCAAGAGCAGCTATCAGCTGCGCATGGCGGACAAGAAGCAGACAGAGATTCCGGTAAGCCGGGCGCAGACACGGCGGCTGCGGGAGCTCTTCAATCTCTAGCGCGATCGAGGGGTGCGCCCGGCTGATGGCCGCGGCGCAGGGCCTGTGTCCGCTGCCTCCTCACAAACTGGAACAGGCCATTGCGCTGAGTCACTGGCGCACGGCGCTGTACTTTGGCGGAACGGCCTGGATAGCCTTTGCCTTGTGGCTGCTGGTGCGGCTGCGGACCGGGCGAGCGATTGCGCGGGTGTCGGAGCAGCTCTCGTCTCGCGCCTGGATGCAGGGTCTGGTGGCCGCTCCGCTGTGGCTGCTGATCCTGACGGCGATTGAGGCGCCTCTGGCGATGCTGGGGCACCAGGTGAGCCGCCGGTACGGCCTCTCCATTGAGAGCTGGGGACTGTGGTGGCTGGACTGGGCGAAGTCGACGGGGCTGACGGTCGTGGTGGGAACGCTGATTCTGGCGGTTCTCTACGCGCTGATGCGGCGCTCGCCACGGCGGTGGTGGCTGTGGTTCTGGGTCTTTACGGTGCCGGCCATGGTGCTGCTGGTCTTTGTCGCGCCACTGGTGATCGATCCCATGTTCAATCACTTTGAGCCGCTGGCGAAGAGTGATCCGGCGCTGGTGGCGCGGCTGGAACAGGTGGCGGCCAGGGGCGGCCTGCACATTCCACCAAGCCGCATCTTCGTGATGGACGCGAGTCGGCGCGCGACCGGGGCGAACGCCTACGTGACAGGACTGGGCGCGTCGAAGCGGATTGTGGTGTGGGACACCACCCTGAAGATCGAGTCGCCAAACGAGATCCTGTTCACCTACGGCCACGAGCAGGGTCACTATGTGCTGCACCATGTGGCGTGGGGGCTGGCGTTTTCGGCAGTGGGATTTCTGCTGGCGTACGGGATTGGGTTCTGGCTGCTGCAGGGGCTGGTGCGGCGGCGCGGCGAGTGCTGGGGTGTTGAGGGACTGGCGAGCTGGTCGTCGCTGGGCGTTGTGCTTTTGCTGGCGACGGTGCTGAATTTTCTGGCGGCGCCGGTGGGGAACTGCATCAGCCGCCGGATCGAACACGACGCAGATGTGTACGGGCAGGAAGTGATTCACGGACTGGTGCCCGATCCGCAGGCCACCGCGGTGCACTCGTTCTGCAGCGATGCGCTGGTGTGGCTGGATAATCCCTGGCCGAACCCATTCGTGGAGTTCTGGACCTACAGCCATCCTTCGACGGAGCAGCGGGCGGAATTCGCGGCGCATTACGATCCATGGCTGCCTGGACGAGAGCCGCGCTACTTCAGGAAGAACTGAGCGTGGGCAGTGCTGCTTAAGGAGAGGAGGGCCCTCCACCCTCTTCGATAGCGACGCGATCGACGATGCGCTGGATGAAGACGACGTTGATGTTGACGTGACGGGCGACATCGGGCACGAACTCAGTGACAAAGTTGCCGACAGGCGCGGTGGCCCACCCGCTGGCGATGCGCTCGGCGCTGGGGCCCCAGCCGGTGCGCTGGTACGGGACATAGCTGACGTCGACGGCCTCGTCGATCAGGGAACCGACGAGGGTGGAATAGTTGGGCATGGAATGGCCGGTGTCGCTCACCGTCCAGAAGGGCTGGACGATGGAATGCAGGGTCCGCCGCATGAGCGAGGCGTTGGGCTCGCGGTGGTAGTGGGGGTCCTGATGATCGATGGACGGAATCATGAAGGTGCCGACGAACTCGCCGGTCAGATCTTCAGTGAGGGTGACGCCGCTGAGCCGGGCCCAGCCGTGGAAGCCGGGACCGTAAAGCGAGTGCGAGTCGGAGACAACGGACAAAAACGAGGTGCCCCCGATGGTGAGCAGGTTAAAGGGATCGACAACGCCTCGCCAGGCGAGCGCCGCCAGTTCTCCAGGGGTGTAGACGTGGACCGCGTTTTGCCCCAGGTAGGAGGCGAAGTCATCCGTGCCGGGCTGGCAGCAGGAGCGGGGAGGGGCGAGCTGGCTGCAGGTGTGAACCGAGCAGGGACGGGGAAGCGGTACATAATTGGGCTTCAGGCCGATCAAAAGACGGCTGCTGCTCCGCGGCGCTTCCGGCGGAAAGGTTTGTTGCGGAGCTGGATCGGGAGCGGAGTCGAACGAAGCGCGGGCCATCAGGCTCGGGCGGGGCGATGGCGCATCGGGAAGCGCGATTTGGGCGCGAGCGGGTCCCGCGAGTGACAGCAGGAGCATGGGGCCGCACCAGAGCGGAATCCGAAGCCGCGGCAATATGGGATTCGACGGAATGGGCATGGCGCGCAGCGTCTTCTCAGCACTTTGCTTTCCATACAGACGCATGTCAGGGCATTTGAGACTGCCGGGCGCGGACCTGGGCGCGGTGACGACGCCAGGCGTTAATCGCGTCGGGCCAAAATTCAAGAAACTCATTGTTCCCGGTGGTTCCGGCAATGGAAACGAGGAAGGTCTCAACAACGACGTGGCCATTGACGCTGGGCGCCGGGTAGTAGGCCATGGTGAGAAGCGAGGCGGCGAGGTGGCCGAAGATATCAGCGTCGTTGAAACCGGGACGTCCCGAGTCGCGCTGGGTGACCCAGGCGCGCTCGGCTGCCCAGGCGATGCGGCCTTTGAGGCCGCCGGAGGCTTTGCGCAGGTAGCGCGGGTCAGTATGGTCGATGGCGGGAAAGAGGCCGAGGACGAAGAATCGCATCGAGACCTGGCGGAGGGCATCGCCGCCCAGGCGATCGCCGAAGGCGCCCGAATCCACGCCGTATTTGGGATTGCCTCCGGTGAGCTGGCCAAAGCCGGCCGAGGAGAAGACGGGGATCAGCGCGGACGGGACCAGGTCGCGATGAAAAGAGAAGACGATCTTGTCGCGGGCCGACAGGGGCGGGACCTTCTCGCCGGGATCGATGTACTGAGCCCATTTCCTTCTGGCTCGCGGAGCGTGTTCGATCGAGGAGGCGGCCTGGGGAGAGGCTTTGGTGGGCAGCGACTGCCCGAAGAGCCAGGAAGATGCCGCGGCGGGCGCGGCGGGGCGCGGCTCCTCCGGGAGCGATGCGGGGCTCTGTGCGGAGGCCCTGGGGGAGGGCAGAAGAAGAAAGATTAAGCCCAGGAAAAGAGAGCCGGTTGGCCGGAACCATTTCAGAATGTTCACGCGTCCCTCATCGTGGATGAGGGTTGCAAGGGGCGGGGATGTATCGCTGACGAGGGATTTCCACCGGAATTGGGGGCAGGTGCTGTTTCTGGTGCGTTGCGGAACGACGAGGTGATTGACCCTTTCCAGGCACATCGCAATACTGGACGGAGAGGCGAGGGAACTTTATGAGTGCCGGAAATCCAGGACGGTTTGAAGAGTTCGGACGCAAAGTGGATGAGCATCTGGGCGGCTGCAGCGACCGGATTGAGGACGATGTGAAGCGGGTGATTACTTACCTGAATGACAAAGTTGTGCCGGAGGTACGGCAGAACTCGTCGAAGGCACTGCGGGTGGCGGCGGAGCAGCTGGGACGACTGGCCGATAACCTGGATCGCAGGCGCGGTGCGTAGTTCAGACAACATGGAGCAACCCTTCTCTCTCCGCCGCAGATTTCGTTGGGTCGCGGCTGCCGGCGCGGTGATGCTGCTGGCCGTGGGTTGTTCGCACAGGCGAACGGTGGCAACCATGCCTCCGGCTCCGCCGCCTCCCGCGGAATCCGAACCGGCTGCGCCGCGGACGGTGACACCGGGACCGGCGGTTGCCCCTACGCTGAGCGCGGATGACGAGTTTGTCGAGACGCACCAGCCAATCTTCAGCCAGACGGGGATAGCCAGCTGGTATGGGCCGCCGTACCACAACCGGGTGGGCGCAAACGGGATGGTGTACGACGAGAATCAGCTGTCAGCCGCGAACCGGACGCTGCCGATGGGGTCGCTGATCCGGGTGGTGAACCTGAAGACGGGGCAGTCGGCGGTCATGCGGATTACCGATCGCGGGCCGTTTGTCGCCGGGCGGATTCTGGACCTCTCCGTGGCGTCGGCGAAAGCCGTGGGGCTGTGGCGAGCGGGCACGGGCGAGGTTCGGATTGACGTGTTCAGCACGCCGAAGCCGATGGACGTGGGCGGACGGTGGTGCGTCCAGATTGGGGCGTTCAGCCATGCGGGCGAAGCGAAGCATCTGCAGGCGGAGCTGGACCGCGAATATCCGGGATCGAACGTGATCGAATTCCAGGGGCCGACAGGGTTCTGGGTGCGCATCCGCCCGGAGAATGACGATCGGGCGGTCGCGACGGCGATCGCCAACCGGCTGAGGCCGAGCGAAGGTGAAGCCTGGCTGGTGCGTCTGGACTGAAGACGGCCGGGTATCCCATGCAGCCCATCCCTGGGGGTCATTCCATCGCGGGAGCGGGGTCGTGCAGGGCGGGGCTTCGATTGGCGAGCCAGATTCCGAGCAGGATGAGGGCGTCGCCGAGAAGCTGAAGGGGCGACTGCCGCTCGTGGAAAAGGAAGAGCGCGAAGACCGCCGTCAGCGGTGCCACGCCGAGCATGGTGACGGAGGTGGTGGTCGCGGGCAGATGTCCCAGGGCCCAGGTGAGCGAGAAGTAGCCGGCAATCTGACAGACGAAGGCGAGACCGAGGATCGCTGCGAATTCGGGCCAGCCGGGGATGGCGAGCGAGATGTGTCCCAGGAGCGCGACGATGAGCAGCGTGGCGGCGGACGCCGAGGCGGAGAGGGCAACGAGGACGGCGGAGTCGCAGGCGCCGCGGACGCGCTCGGTGACGACGAGGAAGAAAGCGAAGTTGAAAGAGGCGGCGACCGCAAGTCCATCAGCGGCAGAGGCCGAAGCGAGGCGGCGGTGATCGACGGCGACGATGAGGAAGGCGCCGATGAGGGCGATCGCCAGGGCGGTCCAGAAGCGCAGAGCGGGGCGGCGGCGGGTAAGGACCCAGGTGATGAGTCCCACGAATACGGGTGCGTTGTTGCCGAGAAAGGTAGCGTTGGCGGCGGAGGTGTGGTTGACGGCGATGTTGTAGAGGCCGATGTCGCCGGAAAAGAAGACGCCTCCGAGGAGTGTGGCGACGATGACGCGGCGGGTGAGCCGTAGAAGTTCGCGGCGGGCGAGGAGAAAGGGCCAGAGCGCGACGGCGGCGAAGAGGACGCGATAGAAGGCGGAGGCGATGCCCGGCATATGCGCCCAGCGGACGAAGATGGCGGACCAGCCGATGGCAACGACGCCGGCGGCGAGAGCGAGGGTAGCGGTGCGGCGGGGCACAGATGCAGGGTACAGGTTGCGAGGCTATTGAGGGCGTGCGCTGGTAATCTGGATCTGATGCTCGACCTGGGATTTGTAAGGACGAATCTGGAGCTGCTGGAACAGAAGCTGCGCGAACGCGGGGCGGATCCGGCGGCGCTGCTGGGGGACTTTCGGGAGCTGGATCAGCGCCGGCGGGAGCGGATTACCGAAGCCGAGCAGCTGAAGGCGCAGCGAAACAAGCTGACCGAAGAAGTGGCGAGGCTGAAGCGGGCAGGGCAGGACGCGACGGGTCCGATGGAGGAGACGCGCGCGCTCAGGACGCGGATGGAAGAGCTGGAAGCGATGGCCACCGAAGCTTCCGCCAGGATGCTCGACATCCTCACGCGCATTCCCAACCTGACGCGCCCCGAAGTGCCCGCTGGCAAAGATGAGCGGGATAACGTCGAAGTGAAGAGATGGGGAACGCCGCGGACGTTTGACTTCCAGCCGAAGCCCCACTGGGAGCTGGGCGAGGCGCTGGGGATTCTGGATCTGGAGCGGGCAGCAAAGATTTCGGGCGCGCGCTTTGCGGTGTACTGGGGCGACGGGGCGAAGCTGGAACGGGCACTGATCAACTTCATGCTCACCGTGCACACCCAGGAGCATGGATATACCGAGGTGCTGCCGCCTTTCATGGTGAACGGCAAATCGCTGTTCGGAACGGGGCAGTTGCCCAAATTCGAAGAGGATTTATTTCATTGTGCCGATCCCGATATTGAGGCGAGAGATCAATACGAACATGGTGTCGAGCCGACAACCGAGGACGAGCCCGGAAAAGACCCGAAGGCTTACCAGCGAGCGATCTTCAGCGACCACTGGCTGATTCCGACGGCCGAGGTCCCGGTGACGAACCTGTATCGGGATGAGGTGCTGGAGGAGGTGGAGCTGCCGGCGTCGCTGACGGCATATACGCCGTGCTTTCGATCCGAGGCTGGGTCCTACGGGAAGGACGTACGCGGGATTATCCGGCAGCATCAGTTCCAGAAGGTGGAGCTGGTGAAGTTCGTGCGGCCGGAGGAGAGCGACGCGGAGCACGAGAAGCTGACGCAGGATGCGGAAAACATTCTGGAGCGGCTGGAGCTGCCGTACCGGCGGATGCTGCTGTGCACGGGAGACACGGGGTTCAGCTCGGCGAAGACATTCGACCTGGAGGTGTGGTTGCCGGGGCAGGGTCTCTACCGGGAGATTTCTTCGTGCTCGAATTTTGAGGCATTCCAGGCGCGGCGGGCGAATATCCGCTACAAACCGAAGGGCGGAAAGGCGACGCTGGTGCACACGATCAACGGGAGCGGGCTGGCGGTAGGACGGACGTGGCTGGCGATCCTGGAGAATTATCAGCAGGCGGATGGAACGGTGCGCGTGCCGGAGGCGCTGGTTC
>JBAUZR010000672.1:0-2817 GCA_049585375.1 Acidobacteriaceae bacterium | reverse complement strand
GGCCGACATCGGGCCAGATTTCGTAGAGGTGTCCGGAGAGGCCAGAGGCCTGGATGCGGAGCTGATCGAGGAGCCAGCCGCGGGGGCGGATGGATCCGAGGGGCAGAAAGAAAAAGGCGCCGGAGGTGAGCGGGGCGCGATCTTTGATGGCGGGTTGCGGGCGGCGGGTAGAGGTGGTGACGGCGCCGGCGGTGCGGGTGATCCATGCGGGTGTGGCGGAGGCAGCGGCGGCGGTGGTGAGTCCGCGGAGGAAGGATCGGCGCGTGGGGCCGCTGGTGGAATTGCCCATTGATTCGATTATGGCGCAGATTGCGGGGTGATCGGCCGGGGGGCACGAACGGTCGCGGATTCACGCCAGGTGGGTTGCGAGGTCGCAGGGCGTTGCGTATAGTTCGAGCAAAGCTGCAAACGAAAAACGAAAAGGGGTGTGCGCAATGGCGGCAGGCGAGGCCACAGCGGTGATCGGGAAGTCGGTGCAGATCCGCGGGGAAGTGAAAGGGAACGAGGATCTGGTGGTGGAAGGCTTGGTGGAAGGCACGATCACGCTGAGCGGGAATCGCCTGACGGTGGGTCCGCACGCGCGCGTCCAGGCAAATGTGATCGGGCGCGATGTGATCGTGCTGGGGTCGCTGGAAGGCGATGTGCAGGCGACGGGACGGGTGGAGCTGCGGGCGGGCAGCCACATGACCGGGGACATTCGCGCGGCGCGGCTGTCAGTGGAAGACAACGCGATCTACTCGGGAAAAGTGGAGCTGGACGGGACGGCCGCAGGCGCCGAGGGCGGGAAATCGGCGACGCATGCGGCGGCCGGCACGACTCCGGCAGCTGCGCTGTCTGGCAACCACTGAGCGGCCGGAGATCAGGATTGGGTTTCGGAAGCGTGCAGCATTTAGCGTAACGACCCTTTGCGCAGGGAAAGACGGCTCCGTATCCAGGGTGGATGCGGAGCCGTTTGTATGTGGAGGGAAGGGTTATTCGGAGAAGTGCACCGTCTTGCTGAGGGGCAGGTCGGCGGACGAGGAGCCGGCGGAGATCGTGTAGTCGCCGGGAGTGAGCTCGAAGCTGTTCTTGTCCACATTGAAGATGGACAGATAGAGCGGGTCGATTTGGACGGTGACAGTTTTGGAGTCGCCGGGAGCAAGCTCGACGCGATCCCATCCCACGAGGCGCTTAAAGTTTGACTCGCCGGTGGAGGCGGGCAGAGTGGCGTAGATCTGCGCGACTTCCGCGCCGGCGCGCTGGCCGGTATTGCGGACGGTAAAGGTGACGGTGTGCGAGGCGGCGTCGACGTTGAGGCCGGAAAACTCGTACGAGGTGTAGGAGAGGCCGAAGCCAAAGGGGAAGAGGGGCTTGAGGTCTTTCGACTCAAACCATTTGTAACCGACGCGGACACCTTCTACGTTGTAGTCCGCGTCAAAGGGAGGGAGCTCACCCGTGTGGTGGTGGTGCGCCTCGGGCATGCCGCCGCTGACGGGCTTGAGGAGGTTCATCCCGGGAACTTCGGGATGCGGGAGCTGATCGTCGCTCTTTGGGAAGGTGATGGCGAGACGGGCGGAGGGATTGACTTCGCCGAAGAGGATGTTGGCCACGGACTGCGCGCCGCCGATGCCGGGATACCAGGCTTCGAGGATGCCCTGCACTTTGTCGACCCAGGGCATGGCGACGGGACCGCCGGATTCGACGACAACGATGGTGTGGGGATTGGCAGCGGCGACGGCGTCGACGAGCGCGTCCTGATTGTTGGGGAGCTCGATGGTTGCGGCGTCCATGCCTTCGCGCATGGGCTGGTTGACGAAGACAATGGCGATCTGGGATTTGGCGGCGAACTGGGCTGCCGCGGCGGGATCCGTACCTTCATTGAATTCGACCTGCGCATTGGGGACGTGCTTGCGGATTTGGCGCAGCGGCGAAGACGGGAAGTAGACGACCTCGCCCCAGTAGCTGGCGCCGGGGTGCGGGTGGACGGCATTGCCGCCGGGGGCATCGACCTGAGCGGAGCCGCCACCGGAGGGCACGCCGACATCGGCATGGGAGCCGATGATGGCGATGGATTTCACGTCGTCGGCTTTGAGGGGAAGGATGTCGTTATTTTTGAGAAGGACGATGCTTTCGTCGGCGATGTGCTCGGCATCGTCGCGTCCGCGGAAGGGATTGACGACCTCGGCGACGGGGGGATTGTCGATGATGCCGGTAGCGAACATCTCGCGGAGGACGCGGTGGACCATGTCGTCGAGACGGGACATGGGGACCTGACCGTTCTGGACCGCCTGCTTGAGAGGATCGCCGAAGTACTGGGAGCCGGGCTCTTCCTGATCGAGGCCGGCGAGGGCGGCGTGGACGGTGGAATGGGTGCCACCCCAGTCAGAGAGGACGAAGCCTTTGAAATCCCAATCCTTTTTGAGGACCTGGTTGAGGAGGTAGTCGTTCTCGCAGGACCAGTCGGTGCCGCCGGGAGGGGTGATGGTGTCCTTGTTATAGGAGCACATGACGCCGGCGGGATGGGCAAGGCCGATGGCGATCTGGAAGGCGAGGAGGTCGCTTTCGCGGGCGGCACGCTGGCTGATGATGGCGTTGACGATGGTGCGGCCGGTTTCCTGATCATTAAAGGCGTAGTGCTTGATGTCGCCCATGACCTGGTTGGACTGGACGCCGCGGGCGAGTTCGCCGACCATGGTGCCGGCGAGGATCGGATCTTCTCCTGCGTACTCGAAGTTGCGGCCGTTGCGCGGATCACGGGCGATGTCGACACCGCCGCCGATGGACATGTTGTAGCCCGATTCGCGGAGCTCGCGGCCGATGACGTCGCCGAAGAGGAAG
>JBAUZR010000671.1:0-15735 GCA_049585375.1 Acidobacteriaceae bacterium | reverse complement strand
GGACGAGGGGCTGCGGCGCCGGGCCTCCTGAAGCACATCAGTGAGAGAGCAAAAACGCCATCGGATAACGGTGGCGTTTTTTCTTTTCACGGGCTGGCAACCAGAGTAGATTCGGATTTTCCGTTTCTGTATTTTCACTCCTGGGCGCGAGGGAAACGATCTCCAAATCCGCACATTCCCGGAAGTGCATGGGTCTGCTGCCCCTGATCGCCGCCACCTACTTCATGGTGTCGGGTGGTCCGTACGGCATTGAGGACATTCTGGGCGGCGGCTATGTAACGGGTCTGATCCTGCTGCTGGTGCTGCCGCTGGTGTGGAGTTTGCCGACAGCGCTGATGATCGGCGAACTGGCCAGTGCGCTGCCGGAAGAGGGCGGATTTTATGTGTGGGTGCGGCGCGCTCTGGGGCCATTCTGGGGCTACCAGGAGGCGTGGCTTTCGCTGAGCGCGAGCATCTTCGACATGGCGATTTATCCCACGCTGTTTGTGCTCTATCTGGAGCGGCTGTTCCCGGCGTGGACTGCGGGCTGGCACGGAGCTGCGTGGGAACTGGGACTGATTGCGGTGTGCTGCCTGTGGAATCTGCTGGGCGCGCCGGCGGTCGGCGATGGCTCGATGGCGTTCTTTGTGCTGCTGCTGTCACCGTTTGTGGTGCTGGTGGCGGTGGCCGCGTGGCATGGCATGCACTTCCCCGGACCTTCGGTGTGGAGGCAGAGGGGAGAGAGCGGCAGCCTGAGCACGGCTCTGCTGGTGGCCATGTGGAATTACATGGGCTGGGACAACGCCTCAACGATTGCGCGTGAGGTGGAAAATCCGCGCCGCAATTATCCGCGGGCGATGCTGGCCAGCGCGGGCATTGTGATGGTGACTTACGTCGTGCCCCTGGCGGCAATGGCGTGGGCGGGGGTGCCGGCAGGGCGGTTCAGCACGGGGTCATGGGCGGATGTAGCGCGCACGATGGTGGGACCGTGGCTGGGGCTGGCGATTGTGGTGGGCGGGACGCTGACTTCGGTGGGCATGTTCAACGCTCTGACCATGTCGTATGCGCGGTTGCCGATGGTGATGGCGGAAGACGGCCTGCTGCCGGCGAGGCTGGCCCGGAAGAATCGGCGGAGCGTGCCGTGGGTGGCGGTGCTGGCGTGCGCCGTGGCGTGGGCGCTGGCGCTGCGGTTCAGCTTTGAGCGGCTGATTTCGCTGGACCTTATTTTGTATGGAGGCAGCCTGATTCTCGAATTCGCGGCACTGATCGCGCTGCGGATTCGCGAGCCGAAGCTGGAGCGGCCTTTTTACGCGGGGCGATTCCCGCTGGTGTGCGCGATGAGTGCCGTGCCAACGCTGCTGATCGGGTATGCCTGCGTGGTGTCGCGGCACGAACGCATGGCCCACATGCCGGCGCTGGTGCTGGGGGCGCTGATCGCCGGCGTGGGGCCGCTGTTGTTTCTGGTTTCGCGGGCGTTCCGGAAACGCACGCGTCCCGTGCTAGTGAGCGGGGACTGAAGGGGCGTCGCTACTTGTGCGGGCCCGCCTCGACCAGCTTCCTCTCGCGAGCATCGACGAAATTCTTTGCCGCGTACATTACGCGATCGCGGGCATGGGCGGCATCGTGCCAGCCCTGAATTTCGACGCGCTTGCCTTCGAGATCTTTGTAAATGGAGAAGAAGTGGGTGATCTCGCGCAGCATGTGGGGGTAAATCTCGGAGTAGTTCCACACGTCGCGGTAGCGAGGATTGTTGCGGCCGACGGCGAGGACCTTCTCGTCGAGAACGCCCTGGTCGAGCATCTGCAGCAGGCCGATGGGGCGCACCTGCATCACGCATCCGGGAAAGCTGGGCGCATCGACGAGCACCAGCACATCGAGAGGATCGCCATCGTCACTGAGCGTGGACGGGACGAAGCCGTAGTCGCCGGGATAATGCACAGGCGAGTAGAGGTTCCGGTCGAGCCGGAAGACGTGCAGCTGCTTGTCGTATTCGTACTTGTTGATGCCCTCGGCCGGGATCTCAATCACGACGTTAAACATTTCCGGCGCTTTATCGCCGACGGGGAGTTCGAGATAATTCACCATATCTGCAACCAGTATCGCCTATCTCTTTGGATGATGGGGAGGGCCGGAAACGGCACGGGAAGGACCTGGATTTATAATCGGGCACAATGAAGGCCCATGTCTACGTCACGCTGAAGAAAACGGTCCTCGACCCGCAGGGCCAGGCGATCCATAACGCGCTGCGCAAGATGCGGTATGAGGGGGTGGCGGATGTGCGCCAGGGAAAGCACTTCGAGCTGACGCTGGAGGACGGCATGGCGGAGGCTGCAGCGCGCGCCGAGGTGGAGCGCATCGCGCGCGAAGTGCTGACCAACCCCGTGATCGAAGAGTACTCATTCCGGCTGGAATAGCTGCCAGCGCCCTGCCCAGGGGGCATACCCTACAACTTTCGTCGCTGCTCTCCGGCTCCACGCATGCGGTAGCCTAAGGAAAATCTATGTGCGGCATTGTCGGATACGTTGGCAACAGCAGGGAAGTGGTCTCGGTCATCATTGAGGGACTGCGCAGACTCGAGTATCGCGGCTACGACTCGGCGGGCATCGCGGTGGGCGGCAACGGCGATGGGCTGGAGTTGCGGCGCGCGCCGGGCAAGCTGCGCAAACTCGAGGAAGTGCTCCGCGAGCGGCCGCTGGAAGGGACCTTCGGTATTGGCCACACTCGCTGGGCGACGCATGGGCGGCCGACCGAGGAGAACGCGCATCCGCACCGCGACTGCACCGGGCGTCTGGTGGTGGTGCACAACGGAATCGTGGAAAACTATCTGGCCCTGAAGCGTGAGCTGATGGGTCAGGGGCACAAATTTGTCACCGAGACCGATACAGAGGTCATCGCGCACCTGATCGAACAGGAACTGGCGACGGCCGCGAAGGCCGGTAAGCCTTTGCCCCTGGAAGAAGCGGTGCGGCACGCAGTGAAGCGGCTGACGGGCGCGTTTGCCATCAGCGTGCTCTCGGCCGACGAGCCGAACAAGATTGTGGTTGCGCGCAACGGGCCGCCGGTGATCATCGGGGTGGGCAAGGGAGAATATTTCGTCGCGTCAGACGTACCGGGGATTCTGCACCACACGCGCGATCTGTATTTTCTAGCCGACGGCGATATGGCTGTGCTGACGCGCGATGGTGTGGTGCTGACGGACTTCCACGGGAATCCGATTGAGCGGCCGCTGCAGCGCATTTTGTGGGATCCGATTCAGGCGGAGAAGGGCGGCTATAAACATTTCATGCTCAAGGAGATCTTTGAGCAGGCGCGCGCCATCCGCGACACGACGCTGGGCCGTATTTCTCTGGACACCGGCAAGGTGTTTCTTGCCGAGATGAAGATCCCGGACGAGACACTCCGCAAGGCGCGCAACATTCACATTGCAGCCTGCGGCACCAGTTGGCATGCGGCGACTGCGGGCAAGTTCATGATCGAGCGGCTGGCACGGATGCCGGTAGAAGTGGATTACGCAAGCGAGTTCCGCTACCGGGATCCGATTATCGACAGCAACACGGTCGGATTGCTGATCACGCAGTCCGGCGAAACGGCCGATACGCTGGCGGCGCAGCGGGAGATGATCCAAAAAGGCGCGCCGACGGTAGCGATATGCAACGTGGTCGGCGCGATGGTCACCCGCGAGGCCAACGGCACGATCTACACGCACGCGGGTCCGGAGATCGGCGTCGCGTCGACAAAAGCCTTCACGGCGCAGCTGGTAGCGTTGTTCCTGTTCGCGGTGCATGTGGCGCAGGTGCGGGGCACGATCAGCGAAGAGGAAAGCCGGGCGCTGCTGGAAGCGCTGAATCACCTGCCGGCACAGGTGGAGGAGATTCTGCGCACCTGCGACGACGCATGCGAACCGCTGGCGCGGTTGTACTCCAACGCGAGGGATTTTCTTTTCCTGGGGCGCGGGATTCACTATCCGATCGCGCTGGAAGGCGCACTGAAGCTGAAAGAGATTTCCTACATCCACGCGGAAGGGTATCCAGCGGGCGAGATGAAGCACGGACCGAACGCGCTGATCGATGAGACGCTGCCGGTGGTAGTGCTGGCGACGAAAGACGAGAGCAATCGGGATTCGGTACTGCGCTACGAAAAGACGCTTTCCAACATTCAGGAAGTGACCGCGCGGTCGGGGCAGGTGATTGCCGTGGCCACCCGCGGGGACGAACATATCGGGCAACTGGTGGACCACGTTCTGTTCGTCCCCAGCGCGCCGGAGCTGCTGCTGCCAATCCTGGACGTGATTCCGCTGCAGCTGCTGGCGTACCACATTGCGGTGCGGCGCGGGTGCGACGTGGATCAGCCGCGCAATCTGGCAAAATCTGTCACAGTTGAATAGCTATTTGTCGGTATAGAGCAGCGCCTGACTTCGCTCTTGTTCGAACTGATCGAGCGCGGGCAGCCAGCCTTCGGCGATGCTGTGCGGGTCGTCGCCGCCGGCGATCGCGTCGAGGGTCTTGCGATTGGCCAGCAGGGTGTTCATTTTCTCCAAAGCAAACTGGTCCGGGTAGAGGCGGTGCAGCGCGGAAGCGAGCTCAATGCCGAGCTCAGGCGTATCGACGACGTTGCGATCGGTGAGGAGGATCTGGATGCCGTGGCAGATCTCGCCGCCGTATGGATAGGGTTTTTCCGGTGTGAAGTCGGTGGGGACGAAGCGAAGGCCAGGTAGCTCGCGGTGGTTGAGGTAGTGCGCGAGGGCGCGGGCGTCGATCCAGGGCGCACCGATGAGCTCGAAGGGAGTGTCGGTGCCTCGGCCAACAGAAATGTTTGTCGTCTCAATGAGGCCGAGCGCCGGATAGAGCATCTCCTGCTCCAGGCTGCGGAGATTCGGCGAGGGATTAACCCAGGGAAGGCTGGTTGAATCGAACCAGTCGCCGCGCTGCCAGCCCTGCATCGCGACGACGGTGAGCGGTGCTTGCAGGTGAAGCTGCTCATTGTCGAAGCGGGCGAGCTCGCCGAGGGTCATGCCGTGGCGAACAGGAATTGGCATGGAGTTGACGTAGCTTTCGCTGCCGGGATCGGAGACCGGGCCCTGAACGAATGAGCCGTTGATGGGATCAGGGCGATCGAGCACGATGATGTCGGTGCCGGTTTTCGCGGCAGCTTCGAGGAAGTAGCGCACCACGGATTCGTAGGTGTAGAAGCGTACACCTGCATCCTGAAGATCGATGACGACGGCATCGAGTTTGTGCAGCGCCTCTGCTGAGGGACGGCGGTCGCTGTCCTTTGCACCGTAGAGGCTGATGACCGGAAGCCCGGTGGCGGCGTCGGTGGAGTTGGGAATGCCGGGCTGATCCATTGCGCCGCGAATCCCATGCTCGGGGCTGAAAAGGGTGGTCAGGGTAAGGCCGGGAACAGCCTGCGGCGCGTCATGGAAGAGGATGTCGATGGTTCTATGGCCGTCGGCGTCGACGCCGGTTTGATTGGTGAGCAGGCCGAGGCGCAGGTGTCCGCCGTGATGGCGGGCCAGGTCAGAGAGTTCCTGGAAGTGGTCGGCTTCGAGCACATCGATGCCGGTTTTTACGTCGGCATTGCGGACGAGCCAGCGGCGCATGCCGCTGAGGGACTCGTTGTAGCCGGTGATGTGAGCGGCGAGCGCGCCGCCATCAGGATGAATGCCGATGGCGATAGCCGCGGCGTCGGCGATCTTGCCCCGGAGGGCGGTGATGCTCTTCGGGCCGTCAGGATGAACGGAATTGGCGAGGACGATGACGTAGGTGTCGCTGACGGGATCCATCCACAGCGAGGTACCGGTAAAGCCGGTGTGACCGAAGGAGCCGACCGGGAAGAGCGTGCCGCGGTTGCTGGAGTAGGGCGAGTCGATGTCCCAGCCGAAGGCGCGGAGGGCGGTGCCGGTGGCGGGCTGCTCGGGCACAACCATCTTCTGGAGGACAATTTGCGAGAGCGGGAAATGACTGGGCCGGCCAGCGAGACGATCGAGGAGATTCTGCGCATAAATGGCGACATCGTCGGCAGTGCTGAAGAGGCCGGCGTGTCCTGCAACTCCGCCCATGCGGCGCGAAGTGGGATCGTGGACGACGCCGCGCAGCATCACATCACCGGGAAAGGTGTGCGATTCGGGATTTCCGGAAGCGGCGGCGCCGTGTTCCCACTGTGTGGGCGCGATGAGCGGGATCCACGATTGCGGCGGCAGGAAGCGGGTGTGGGTCATGCCGAGCGGCTCATAGATGTGCTGCAGAACGTACTGATCGAGCGTCATGCCGGAGAGTTTTTCAACCAACGCGCCGAGGACGATGAAGTTGATGTCGCTGTAGACGAAGCGCTCACCGGCGGGATGCATCGGAGTGACGGCGAAGGCGCGGCGATAGCCTTCCTCTTTGCCCTGCCAGGGTTCGAGCAGGTTGAGATCGGGGGGAAGGCCGGAGTAGTGGGTTAGCAACTCGCGAATCGTAATGTCCTGCTTGCCATTGGCAGCGAAATCCGGCAGGTATTTCGCGACCGGATCGTTGGGGCTAAGCTTGCCTTCCTGGTAAAGCTGCATGACCGCAGTTGCGGTGGCGAGGCACTTGGTGAGCGACGCCATGTCGAAGATCGTGTCGGCGGTCATGCGCTCCTGGGTGGGCTCGAGCGAGCGCATCCCGAAAGCCTGGCGGTAGACGACGTGTCCGTCGTGGCCGACAATCACTACCGCACCGGGAAGCTGATGCTCTTCCACCGCATGATCGACGATGCGGCCGATATTAGAGAAGTCATCCTGGCCCCACGCGGCTGCCGCGCAGACAAAAAGCGTGAGAGTGAATGCAAGAGCACGGGTGCGAAGAGTCATGCTTTGTTCAGCTCCTCATGGATGGGAGTGGTTTCCGGGAAGAGCCAGCCTGCCGCGTAGCCGATGACGCAGGTGATCAGCGAGCCGATGAGGACCCACCATGTCCAGGCGACTTTCGGGAGGACGAGTGTGTGTCCGGAGATGGTGAAGGACAGGGCATGCGGCTGGATCCAGAGCAGCAGATTGACGACGACGGCAACGGCCATGCCGAAGAGGGTACCGCGTTCGCCCGCACGGCGCGTGAGCGTGCCCAGCAGGAAGACGCCCAGCATCGCGCCCCACAGGACCGAGGCGATGGAGAGGCCGATCTCCACGACGTGACCGGCGCCGCGCGAGAACATGGCCAGCGCGAAGAGAATCGCGGCCCAGACCACGGTCATCAGGCGAGAAAGGCGCGTGCGGAGGCGCTCGGAAATTTCCGGATAGCGAGGCAGATAGAAGTCCACGACGGATGTAGAAGCCAATGAGTTCAGCGCGGCGCTGAGGTTGGACATCGCGGCTGCAAGAATGGCGGCGATCATGAGTCCGGCAACGCCAGACGGCATATGCTCGACGATGAAGACCGGGAAGAGGCGGTCGGCGCTCATACCGACTGGGGCGCCGGTGTGCCGGTAGAAGAGGAACAGTCCAGCGCCGATGAAGAGGAACAGCGCGAACTGAAAGAAGACCACGACGCCGCTGGTCAGCAGGGCGAGGCGCGACTCGTTGAGGCTTTTTGCCGCCAGCAGGCGCTGCACCATGAGCTGATCGGTTCCGTGGCTGGCCATGGTGAGAAAGCATCCACCGATGAGGCCGGCCTGAAAGGTGTAGGTCTCCGCGATGGACCAGGAGAAGTGCAGCATGGTGAGCTTGTGCGCGGCGGAGGCGCCGGCGAGCAGGCCGCTCCAGCCGCCGGGAATGTGATGGCAGACCATGGCCAGCGCGAGGAGGGAGCCGCCGATGTAGAGGGCCATCTGGACGACGTCGGTCCAGATGACGGCGGCCATACCGCCCTCAAAGGTGTAGATCAGCGTCAGCACGGAGAGGATGGCGATGGAAGCGACATCGCCGGTTCCGATGGCCACGCCGACCACGATGGCCACCGCGAAGACGCGTACGCCCTCAGCAGCGGCGCGCATCACCAGGAAAAGCGCGGCGGTAAAGTGATGGAGGCGCGGCCCAAAGCGCTGTCCGATGAGCTGGTAGGCGGTGAGCAGCTCGCCGCGGAAATAGCGCGGGAGAAAGATGATGCAGATGACGATGCGGCCCAGGAGGTAGCCGAGGGCGAGCTGCAGGAAGGCGAAGTCGCCGGTGAAGGCGAGGCCGGGCACGCTGATGATGGTGAGCGTGCTGGTTTCTGCCGCGACAATGGAAAGGGCGATGGCCCACCACGGCAGGTTGCGATCCGCAAGGAAGTAAGAACGCAGCGAGCGCTCGCCGGACTTGCGAAACCGCAATCCGAACAGGGTGATGGCTACCAGGTAAACGGCAACCACCACCAGGTCAATCGGGCGCAAATGCGGATGAAGTGCGGGCAGCGGCATGCAGCGTTATTTAGGGTGCAGGAGTTTCCGTGGGAATGCCGATGGACGCCGGGGTCGGCAGAGTGTGAAGGTGGCTCCATTGCTGGCGAGCCGCGACGAATTCGTCGCTGCGCTGCACCCAGCGCTGGGCGGCAGCGTCGTACCGAGCCGCGACGATATTGAGCCAGTAGGGACGATTCTCTGCGAGCCAAATATCGCTGTAGCGAGTACGCAGATAGTTATAGCCGTCGCGCAGATCCTCACAGCGGCCGTTCACGCCGGAGAGAAAATACATATCGCGCCCGATGTGCGACGAGATGGCGGGATCCTTCTGACCGTTGTAGAGGCGGAGATAGGTGGCGGCGATCTGGTCCGCTGTCTGGAACTGAAACACCAGGAAATCGATACGCCGTGCGCCCATGTCCATGGCTTCGAGCGCCTCAGGTTCGCGCAGCGGTCCCGCGGCTTTGGCCTGCGCCAGCAGCGTCAGCGCGTGCTCGGCATCCAGACGGACCTCGGCACTGACGGGGCGGATCTTTGCGGCAACTTCCTGACCGGCGGGACTCCACGGATCCATCCAGAAATACGAGTCGCGCGCGTCTTCGAGGCCGGCGCGCTGCAGCGCCTGGTGGGCTGCGATCAGATCACGCTGAGCCTCATCAACCTTGCCGGAGGCGTCGCCGTGGAAGACTGGCCCATACGATTCCTGGAAGCGCGCGATGTCGCTGGATCCGGGCTGCCACGCCGCGGTTGCACCGTAGAGAATGCCGTACCAGTCTTCGAGGAACAGACCTTCACCATCGTCATCCCAGACGGTGTTCAGCATGCCAGTGCTGCCGGCTTTTTGCCCGTCGGCGACGAAGCCCTGAATGTTGCGCAGGCCCATATCGAAGTCGGGCCAGACGCGATTCCAGTCGTTCACGCCGGGAGCCACCCAGGTTTCCATGTGTGCGTTGGTGTATGGCTCGATATAGCGCTGAAAGCCCTCGGGGTGGGGATCGTATTCCCAGGGGACCGCGATCATGTCGTGCGGAAGATTGGGGACAAGGTTGGGGCTCTTCATCGCGATGTCGCCCCAGAAGAGCAGCTGACGATGCAGAGGGGCGAGAGCCTGATGGATGCGGGTGAGAAAGTCGATGTAGACGGCGCCGAGGCCCTGCTGCTTCACCGCGTCGGCGGTCTGTCCCTGGCCCAGCTCGAAGGTTTCGTCGGCGCCGATGTGCAGATAGTGGCTCGGATAAATACCGGCCAGCTCATCAAACCACTGAGTGATGAGCTGGATGGAACCGGGCTGGCCCGGTGCAAGCACCGACCCATCGGGGATTTCGGCAAGAGGCGCGTATTCCTGCCAGGTGAGCACTTTGTGCACATGCCCAAAAGATTCCTGCTCGGGGACCACGGTTATGTGGTAACGGCGCGCGTAGGCGACAAGCGTCTTCGCGTCTTCCGGAGAGATTGATCCGCCGGGCAGCGCGGGCAGCGGGCTCGCCGAGTACTGCATGGTGTTCTCGAAGTATGGCGAATAGAGGTTGAGCTTATAGGCAGCGAAGGTGCGGATCTGCTTCTCCTGAAACTCGAGTGTCGGCACCGGACCTCGCGAGAGATCGTCGCTCACACCGCGCCAGCGCATAGCCGGCCAGTCGCGGATGGAGGCGCCGATCAGGACTGGATCGCCTTTGCCGGTTTGCACCAGCTGCAGCAGCGTCTGCGCCCCATAGAAGACGCCAGCGGCGGTGTGTCCGATGACGAAGGCTTCATGGCCGGCGGTGACCAGCACATAACCTTCAGGCTGCATCGGCGCTTCGAGTGCCAGGTGCTCGCGGTGCAGAATGCGCTTTGCCAATACGGTGTCGTCGCGGAGCAGATCGATGCGCACTGCAGTGGATGAGACCCCGGAGCGGATGCCGCGGGCGCGCAACTGATCGCGCAGATCCTCGGCCGCGAAGCGGTCCTCCGCATCGCCGCCCGGAGCGAGTACGCGAGCTCCACCGGTGAGCGAAAGGTCAGTGCGCGAGGTGAACTCCCGAGGCTGGGGAATGAGCGGCGGCCGGGTAGAGGCGGTGGTCTGGGAGATTCCGGATTGGGTGGACAGAAGAAAGAGGGCAGGCAGGAGGAGTGCAGGGAGTATCGATTTCTTCACCTGCCCATACTCCAACGTTCCGGCTCGAATGTCTACTGTTGGTCGGCTGCGACACCCTTGCGAGCGGTCCACAGCGCGCCGGCCGGCGGATCGGCGGGCGTGTCGTGAACGGTGACCTCTGGATACTCTTGACGCAGCCGAACTGTCATCGCCTGGCGGACCGGCACGACGTGTTCGAGGACACTGCCTGCTATGGCCACTGCGGGCACACGGAAGGCAACACCGGGATCTTCGATGGCGCGAAGGTGCTCGATGACGAGGCCCGCGAGGGAAGCAAGATCCGCTCCGCCCTGTTCGAGAACCTCCTGCGCGACAACGTCGCGCCTTTCGGCTGCGTCGACGATCAGGGGTGTCAGACGAGAGAATTCCGGCGCGGGATTCATGTTGGCGAACTCCACCAGATCCTCGAGCGAGGCGAGTTTCCAGAAAGCGAGAGCGCGATCCAGAATCGAAGTGGATCGGCGCTGATCGATCGCCAGGAATCCGCGTCGCAGTGCTTCCAGGCCGATGAAGTGGCCGGAGCCCTGGTCGGCCAGAGCGGGTCCCCATCCCCCCGCGGTAACAATGGCGCCGGTGGCTGCGCGGCCGGCGACATTGGAGCCGGTGCCGGCGAGGACCAGAACGCCGCGTCCACCAAAGAAAACAGAGTCGAGAGCTACGTCAACATCGCCGGTTATGATCAGTTCACCTGCGACATGGCGGCCAAAGGCATCGCGCAGCCACTCGACAACAAGAGGTACCGTCTCGCCCGCGGTTCCAATGCAGCAGCGGAGCACCTGGCGCGGCGCAACGCCGGTTGCCGATTGCAGCTGCCGCAACCCCTCCAGCAGATTCTTCTCGGCTGTGACGGCATCGACCTTCAGGCGCTTGATGGTGCCGGTGCGGACGCGCGCGAGCTCGCGCGTCTCGTCGCCCAGTACAAATTCGGCTTTGGTGCCACCGGAATCCACGCCAAGGAAATATGCCATGGCTTACTTCTCCTGCGCATGCAACCGGCTGCTGGTCGCGGCTGTTCGCTCCCGGGCCAGAGTCTCCAGAAAGGCGCGCAAAGCGCGAACGCTGTCCTCCTGCACGATAAAGCGCAGGTATTCCTGATCGGGAATGGCTCCCATCGTCACACTCTCTTTGCGGTAGCGGACGGGGCTGGGAAGGGCCGTGCGCAGGGCAGCGTGAAACTCCGACGCGGCGGTGGCTGCGGCGACCGCCGGAATCGTCTCCAGGTTGATGCCGCTGCCGACCATCACCGCCAGCCGCTCGCCAGCGGCGGCTACCATGGCTGCAGCCATATCGAGACCTTCTGTCACCTCTGCTGCGCCGCCGGAGGTGAGGACGCGGCGCGCGCCGGCTTCGATGATGGCTTCCAGCGCACTTACCGGATCAGGGGTCATATCGATGGCGCGATGGAAGGTCACCGGGAGAGGGTCTGCCAGGCGAACCAGCGCCGCGGTGCGGGCCACGTCCACGGTTGCTTCTTCAGTGAGTACACCCAGAACCACGCCGTCGGCGCCGAGGTCGCGGGCTCGCTGAATGTCCTGCTGCATGACGGCAAATTCCGCATCGGTATAGAAAAAATCACCACCGCGCGGGCGAATCATCACAAATACGCCGATTCCGATGCTGCGACGCACAGTGGCGATCAGGCCCGCTGAAGGCGTTATGCCACCCTCCAGCAGGTCGCTGCAAAGTTCCACACGATCGGCGCCGCCACGCTCCGCCGCGATCGCCGATTCGACTGAGTCGATACAAATTTCGAGTTGCATCACAAAGAATCCTACCGGAACGGCACTCCCAGCCGGGATATGCGTGCGGCCCACTGCGAAATATGAGGCGCTACTGCTGGTCCGGTCTTCTCCACTGCAGGATCGGCAGCAGGCTGGAGTAGTCATCGGTCCAGACGCGCAGGCCGGGACGCGGCGGGATGGGCCGGGCCATAGCGGCAACCATCGGCTGGGCGAGAAAGGCAGCATTGTTGGTGACGAGGACCCAGGTCGCGCGATATTCGCCGCGCGATGGATCTGAGGGCGTTTCCACAACGCGGGACTGCATGCCCGCGGCTTGTGCGAGTTCGGCCACTACGGGTACCAGGTCGAGATACTGATTAGAGACATGGAAAGCCAGGATGCCGTCCGGCGCCAGTTGGCGGCGATACACGGTCATGGCCTGGGTGGTGAGCAGGTGAATCGGAATGGCATCGCCGGAGAAAGCATCGATGGCGAGCACATCAAAGTGCTGTGGAGGCTCATGCGTCAACGAGAGTCGAGCATCGCCCAGGGCGTACGAGATTTGCGCGCCGGATTCACGAATGTAGGTGAACAGATTTTGTGCAATGGGCAGCACCGCCGGGTTGATCTCGTAGAAGCGCAGGTGGTCGCCGGGCTTGCCGTAGGCGGCGAGCGTGCCTGCGCCGAGTCCGACAACGCCGATCGTCCGAGGCCGGTCAGCGCAGCAATTGCGCAGCGCCAGGCCCACGCCGGAGTCGGTGGCGTAGTAAGTGGTGGGGACGCGGCGAAAATCCGGCGCAAACCACTGCGTGCCGTGTTCGATGGTGCCGTGCAGCAAAGTGCGAATGGTCTCCGCCTGCGGCGGCACATAGGATTGCCGCACGCGCAGACAGCCGTAGAAATTGCGCACAGCCACCAGGGTGTTGCGTCCGTAAACGATATGCAGCATGATGACCAGGGTCAACAGCAGCGCCATGCCCACGGACCACAGGAGCCGCTGTCCCCAGCCGCTGTTCCAGGTGACCAGAAGAGCGAGGGCCGCTGTGGCCAAAAAAGCCAGGGCGACGTCATAGTTCGCGTCAAACAGCATCGGACAACCGATGCCGATGAAGATCGAGCCGGCCGCGCCACCGGCGGCGATAAGCAGATAGAACAAGGTGGATTCGGACGGTCCTGGCGGCCGCAGGGCATACGTCTCGGCATGGCAGAAGAGGCAGGCGAAGAATAATTCGGTGAGGAAGAAGCCGATGCTCACCTGGATGGGGAGACTGACGTCGGTCTTCGAGAGCATATAGCCGAGCGCGGCCAGAAAGACCACCAGCAGACGCACGACGATCCATCGCCGATAGAGGCGGGGCGCGTCAAAGGCGAGAATGAAGGTGAGCAGGTAGACCGCCAGAGGCAGGATCCAGAGCAGAGGGATCGCGGCGATGTTCTGACTCAGGTGGCTGGTGACCGCGCATAGCTGCATCGCCGCTCCGGCTGGTAGCAGGAACCAAAGCAGTCGGGTGTAGCGGGAAGATCTCGGTCCGCTCTCGGCAGTGGACGCCGTAGGCGGAGAGGCAGCCCGGACACTGCCCCGAACGCGCCATGCGATGAGCGCCGAGAGAATGGCATAGAGGCCGAACCCGCAGGCCCAGGCGGCGCGCTGCGTGCTGAGTGAGAGGCGCGGCTCGATGAGGGCCGGGTAGAGAAGCAGTGCCAGCAGCGACCCGGCATTGGAAAGAGCAAACAGCCGCCACGGCACGCCCGAGTCCTGTTGTCGCGCCAGCCATAGTTGCAGCAGAGGGCTGGTAGAGGCCAGCAGCAGGAAGGGCAGTCCGATGGTCAGGGTGAGCGCCTGAAAAATTGCTGTGAGGGGATGGCCCGAGGCCCGGCTCATATCGGGCTGGGCAATCAGGAGCAGCAGAACCGCGGCGATCACCAGCAGAGCGATGTGGAGTGCTTCGGCGCGCTGGGCAGAGGCGCGACGGCCCAGCCAGTGCGCATATAGGTAGCCAAGCAATAACACGGTCTGGAAGAAAACGAGGCAGGTGATCCACACGGCTGACGATCCGCCGAGGGCGGGCAGCAACCGTTTGGCCGCCATGGGCTCGACGGCGAACAGGAGAAAGGCGCCAAGAACAATCACACCGCCGCAGAGGATCCGGAGTGAGCGAGAAAGAGGTGCCATTCCGATAGAACGCTACCATGCGCGCGAGGCGCCTGAATTTGCAATTCCGACCCCGATTTCCACGGGCTCGCGCAGATTTACTTCATCGTAAACTGAAGGCGATGAGACTCGGTATTGACTTTGGAACGACCCGGATCGTGGTGGCAGCGGCCGATCGCGGCAACTTCCCGCTGGTGCATTTTGAAGCGCCCGACGGACAGGCCCTCGACTGGTTTCCGCCGGTAGTGGCTGTGCGCGGCGACGAGCGCCTCTACGGATGGCAGGCCCTTGCGGTGCAGGACGATGAAGGCTGGACGACGCTGCGATCGCTGAAGCGCGCGCTGCGCAACGCAGGTCCCCAGACGGAGCTGCACGTCGGCGGGCGCAGTCTCCCGCTGCGGCGGCTGCTGACCGAGATGATGGCTGCACTGCGGGTGGAGCTGCTGGAACACTCGAATCTGGGCGCGGCGCCGAACGAGGCGCTGGGGGTGGTTCTCGGGGTTCCGGCGAACGCCAACAGCAACCAGCGTTTCCTCACCGAGGAGGCGGCCCAAAGCGCCGGCTTCACGGTGCTCGGCCTCATGAACGAGCCTTCCGCAGCGGCTATCGAATACGCCTACCGCAACAGTGCGGAGCGCCGCACCCGCGTGGGGAGCGGCTTGCTGGTGTATGACATGGGGGGCGGCACTTTCGACGTTTCCCTGGTCACGCTGGGCGAAGAGGAGCATTCTGTCGAGGCGTCGGATGGGATCGCCAACCTCGGGGGTGAGGACTTCGACGCGATCCTTGCCGAGCTGGCGCTTGAAACCGCTGCGATCTCCGAGGAACTCAGCGCAGCCGAGCGGCATCGGCTGCTGGAAGAGTGCCGGGAGAAAAAAGAATCGCTGAATCCAAATACGCGCAGGCTGACCATCGACCTGGAGCGGGTGCGGGCGGATTGGGCGCCCGTGACGGTGCCCACCGACGAGTATTACGAGCGCTGCCGGCCTCTGATTGAGTCCACACGGACGGTGGTGGAGAGCCTGCTGGCGGCGCAGGCGGGTGTTCCGCTGGACACGCTCTACGTCACGGGTGGCGGGTCGGAACTACCTCCGGTGGCGCGCGTCCTGCGCGAGACCTTCGGTCGCAAAGTGCGGCGCTCCGCCTATATGCGCTCGGCCAGCGCGGTGGGGCTGGCGATTCGCGCCGCCTCGCAGGCCGATGGATTGCGCGAGCAGTTCAATCAAAACTTCGGCATCTGGCGCGAGGCCGATTCCGGCGGGACCATCGTCTTCGACCTGATTTTTCCTCGCGGCGCACGCCTGCCGCGGCCCGACGAATCGCCGCTGGCCATCGAGCGAGTGTATCGTCCCGCGCACAACGTCGGACATTTTCGCTACCTGGAGTGCTCGCGTCTGGATGAGCAGGGG
>JBAUZR010000670.1:0-6148 GCA_049585375.1 Acidobacteriaceae bacterium | reverse complement strand
CGGGTGCCGTAGTCGTGGGAGATTCTATCGAGCTCAATCGGCGTTACCTGCGCATCGCCGCGGCTGGATGTTGTTTCGGAGTGGAGAGCTGTCGCCATCCGCAACTCACTTCCCGACGGCATTCAGCATGAGCGCCGCCAACAGAAGGGGCAGATAGACCACGCTGACTTTGAGCAGGTCGCGCGCATACATTCTGGACTCCGACGCGTCGCGGGCGCGGACGATGCGCGAGAAGCGAATCGTGTAGCCGAGATACAGCAGGCCGAGCACGATGGCGATCCCGGCATAGACTCTGCCGTCCATGTGCAGCCAGAACGGGAGGAGACTGACAGGAATCATGAGGACGGCATAGCTGAGCGCCTCGATGGCGGTGGACCATCCGTCCGGCTGCGCGACGGGCAGCATGCGAATGCCGGCGCGGGCATAGTCATCCCGGTAGAGCCAGGCGATGGACATGAAGTGAGGAAACTGCCAGACGAAGAGGATGGCGAAGAGCGCCACGCCCTGCCATTCGATAAGGCCGCGGGCGGCGGTCCAGCCGAGCAGCGGCGGCATAGCTCCGGGGAAGGCTCCGATGAAGGTGGCGAGGGTAGTCACGCGCTTCAGAGGCGTGTAGACGGCGACGTAGAGAAAGGCGGTGAGCAGCGCCAGGCCGCCGGTGACCAGATTGGTCTCTCGGGTGAGCCAGAGGCTGCCAAGGATGATGGCCAGCAACCCGACGGTGATGCCATGGGCGAGACCGATGCGTCCTGCGGCCATGGGGCGATCGGCGGTCCGCTTCATCTTCGCGTCGAGTTTGCGCTCGATGGCCTGGTTGAGCGCGGCGGCCCCGGCGGAAACCGCGGTGATGCCGATGAGGGTTTCGACGAGGCCCGGCTGGAGGCTGCTGATGCCGGAGCGCATGGATCCGAGATAGAAACCGGCCCACCCGGTGAGCGTCACCATGCCGGTGACCCGCAGCTTGAACAGCTCGCGATAATCGACGAGAAGCGAAGCGGTGGCGCCGGCGCGGGGCGCATGCAGATGAGCGGGTGCGGCTTCCCAGCCAGACGCGGGCTCGAGCGAGGCGCCGGCGGGTTCAACGCGGGCAGTGGCGGAGTTCAGGCGCATAGCACCCGGGAACAGCTGCTGGCGCGGGGGTGGGAGAACGAAATCATCGGGAGTGGGATCTGAGACAGCAGAGGGGACGACCTGCCCTCCATGATACCAGGACGGAGCGGCCTCAGGACGACCCGACCGGCAGTACGGCAAAACTAAGGCACAATAATCGGGGGGTGAGAGGAAGGCGCGGGCACCTCGACAGGGTGCGGTTCGGCGATGATGGGCTCGTCGTGCACGGCGTATTCCTCAATCAGGACGGCAATCAGCACGGCCGTCGGCACCGCGACCATGGCTCCGATGACGCCTGCCAGTGAGGAGCCGATGAAGATGGCGATGAGGATCGTAAGCCCGGCCAGGTCGACCTGGGTGCGCATAATTCGCGGGGTGAGCCAGGTGTTTTCAATCTGGAGGTAGGTGAAGTAGAAGATGAGGACGCCGGCGACTCGCCCCCAGGAGTCGAGGGCGGCGACCAGAACGACGATCGAGACGGAAACCAGCGCGCCTGCGACCGGTACCAGATTGAAGAGTCCCATGATGATGCCGAGGGCGTAGGCATACCGGACATGCAGCAGAGCGAAGACGATGGTGCTGGAGACCCCGAGGATGAGCATCAGCGAACCCTGGCCGAGCAGCCAGCGGCCCATGCGGCTCGAGGCTCGGGCCAGTGTCTGGTCCAGACGCATCCGCAGTTCCAGCGGGAAGAGGGAAAGGAACCAGGCATAGGCTTCGTCGCCCTCGACGATGAAGTAGACGGTGAGGACCATGCCAGCCAAAATGCGAGCCACGGTCCCGGCCCAGTTGGTGGCGAACCTCACGGCATACGTGGCGATGTTGGCGGTCATGTCCTGCACTTTTTCCTGCAGGGCATCGAGGTCGATGTCCCGCAATACAGGAACCTTCTGGATGCGCGCAAAGAACTCCGGACCCTTCTGTGGCAGCTCTCTGATAAATTCCCGGAGGTCGCGAAAGGCCGGGGCGAGGCCGACGATGGCGAAGAGAGCGAGGCTGCCCACCGTGAGGAGCAGCAGGATCAACACGGCCATTCCCTTGCCGGGATGCCATTTGCCGATGCGGAGCTTCATAATGGCGCGCACCAGCGGCATCAGCACTACGGCAAAGAGGGCGCTGACGTAGATGACGACCAGCACGTCGTGCAGCAGATACGCCATGTAGAGGGCGATTGCGACACCGAAGGCGAACAGGACCGTGCTGCGCGGGCCGGGCGGTTTGCTCATGCGTTCACCCCTGTTCTGCGACCCGAAGCGGAGCTGGAATCAGCAATTTCGTGGCACCGGTCGATGAGCTCGTGAAGGATGCGCCCGGCCACCTCATCCGGCGAATAGCCTTCCGTGCTCACGATCAGGTGGGCCTGGCGGTATCCGGGTAAACGCGCGGTCCAGCGCTCCAGGAGACGGTTGCGATCGGCGAGGACCGGCCGCACGGGCGCATTGGCCTGACCGGAGCAGCGGGAGACCAGCACATCGAGGGGGGCGTCGAGAAAGATCAGCAGGGAGTGAGGGAGCGAGGCCAGCAGGTCGCGGGTCTGCGTCCGCTCCAGCGCGCCGCCGCCGAGCGCCAGGATGAGGCGATTCCGGGGCACATTCGCGCGAATGACGGCTGCCTCCAGTTCCCGAAAGGCGGGTTCGCCCTGAGTTTCAAAGATGTCTGCGATGGAGCGGCCGGTTTGCGCTTCGAGCAGATGATCCGAATCGGCAAAGTCCCACCCCAGGCGCTCCGCCAGCAGCCGGCCGACGGTCGTCTTCCCTGCACCCATAAAGCCGGTGATGAAGACGCGCGCAATGTTGGCCGGAAGCGGAGACATTCCTGGCGTAAGCCCACTCATGGGTTTTGATTATAAGAAGCGAACGCGGGCAAGAACCCGCTATTTACGGGGAGCGGGAGCCGCTGGACCACTGGCGCCACCCTGGCGGATCGCCTGCTGGATGTTCTCCCAAACCGCCGGGCTGGGATCGTGAATGGGCAGCAGCAGACGAGCCTGCGAGGCGATGTACTCGAGGTCGCGGACGAGAGCGGCACAATTCTCACAGCTCTTCAGATGCTCGTGTCCACCGAGGTCGGCCTGGGATTCGAAGAGTTCGGGCAGGGCATCCTGAAATTCAGCACAAGTCATGATTTTGTCCGGAGCGCGCATTACAATCACGCGATCTGCTCCTTCCGCTGGCCGGTCTTCAGCAGGTCGCGCAGTTTCATGCGGGCCTTGTGCAACTGGGACTTGCTGTTCCCGATGGAGCAATCGAGCATCTCCGCAATCTCATTATGCTCATACCCCTCCACATCGTGCAGCACAAAAACCAGGCGGTATCCAGGCGGCAAATTTTCGATGGCCCGCTCGAGGGTGACGCGATCGATCGATCCGGAGAGGGTTAGGTCGCGGGCGCCGATATCCTTGCGCGGACCGTCATCCTGGGAGGGCTCGAGGGTTTCTTCGAGGGAGACCTGGGGAAGTCCTTTGCGGCGCAGGTGCATGAGCACGACATTGACGGCCAGCCGATGCAGCCAGGTGGAGAAGGCGGAGTCGCCGCGAAATGTGCCGATTTTGCGATAGAGCTGGAGAAAGGCTTCCTGGGTGAGGTCTTCGGCTTCAGCTACGTTGCCCAGCATGCGCAGGCAGAGCGAATAGACACGCCGCTTGTGCATGGCGTAGAGCGTTTCGAAGGCTCGCCCATCCCCGCCCTGCGCTTTTGCGATCGCCTCCTGCTCGCCGGCAATCGGTGGATTGCGGCGCATGTGCTGGTTCGCCGGTCGGGGTTGGGTAGGTCCGGCATTCATCAGAACAAACCTTTCCATGCCAATCTTTCCATGAGGGGGAACTCCCAGGGGTCTGCTGTTGCGAATCTTCTGTGCAGTCAGGCTCATAGGCACACGTTTCCGGGGGAAAAGCAATATGCGTACGACGTGCCGGGAATCGCCTGGGTTGCCTGGCCGAGAGAGAAAACCAACAGGAAGATGACGGGAATACAGGAAGGGAAACGTCGCGCGGGACGCACGGCTGCAGGAGCCGTGCGTCCGACGGTTAAAAAGGAAAGCGGTTCAGCGGCCGAAGAAAGTCGCGTTTTTGGCTGTGAAGCTCTGCCACTTCTCCGGCAGATCGTCTGCGGCATAGATGGCGGAAACCGGGCAAACCGGCACGCAGGCGCCGCAGTCGATGCATTCCACCGGATCGATAAAGAGCTGATCCGTTTCCGGGTGCTTCGCTTCGTCTTTCTTGGGGTGGATGCAGTCCACCGGACAGGCATCGACGCAGGCGGTATCTTTGGTGCCGATGCAGGGTTCCGCAATCACGTAAGCCATGGAGTTCCTCTTCGGGAGTGGTAATCAAGTCGAGCAACCGCGCCAACAGGTTCGGGCGTCGATGAACACGCGGCAGGCGAATGGTGCGCCTGCGTGGCGATTCCCGCCCCCTCGGCCTACAGCCCGATTGTTGCGACAACGGATCATTCTAGCAGGGGGCTGCGGCGCGACGACAAGAGACACGCGAAGGGAAATGACTTTAGGAACGTAGCGAGGCGCTGCGCCGGTCAGGCACGGGTTCGGGCCGCGCGGGCAGCGGCAAATTCCGCCGGAGAGGGGATGGGATGCAGATCGCGGCCGGCGAACATCTCCTGGAAGAGATGGCTGAGCTCGCCGTGGAGCAGGCCGTTGGTGGCCAGGACTTCTCCGCTGTCCAGACGAAATGGCCCGCCATCGAAACGGCTCATGGTGCCTCCGGCCTCCATAACCAGCAGAGCGCCGGCCGCGGTATCCCAGGGATTCAGGTGGAACTCCCAGAAGCCGTCGAGGCGGCCACAGGCGGTGTAGGCAAGGTCGAGGGCCGCCGATCCGGCGCGCCGCACCCCATGCGAGCGCAGGGTGAATTCCTGGTAGAAGTGGATGTTGGGGCTGACGTGCCGCTTACGGCTGGGAAAACCGGTCGCCAGCAGGGCCTCTGCCAGATGCGTCGTTTCCGAGACATGAATCCGGCGGCCATTGAGCCAGGCTCCCTGGTCTTTCTCCGCCACGAAGAGATCGTCGCGAGTGGGATCGTAGATAACTCCGGCGACGAGGACGCCATCGCTGTCAGGCAGCCGATGGGGCGGACGGTGCTCCAGCCCGAGCGAGACACAAAACACAGGGAAGCCGTGAGCGAAGTTCGTGGTGCCGTCCAGGGGATCGACATACCAGCGGAATTCGCTCTCCACGCGCTGGCGCACGCCCTCCTCGCCGTAGATGCCGTGGTTCGGAAAGGCTGCGGTGAGGCGCTCGGTAATCAGGCGCTCGGAGGCGCGGTCCGCTTCTGTCACCAGGTCGACATCGCCTTTGTATTCGGCAGCGACGCCGCGTTCCAAGTAGCGGCGCAGCAGGGCTCCGGCTTCCTGGGCGATGACGGCGGCCCTGGCAGCGGTGGTGAGCTGGGCCGGGACGCGATCGATCACTGGGGGTCCTCAGCGGGGGTTTCGGCTGACTCTTCGCGACGCGCGCGGCGGCGGCCCTCGCGGCCGTGTTCAGCAATGGTCCGGATCTGGTTCTTATAGATGAAGAGGTTGGGCTTGCCCTCGCGCGTCAGCCGGATCATGTGGTCGTCGAAGTATTCGATCCAGCCGGAAACCGTTTCCCCGTCGCGGAGCTTCACATGCACAGGCACCTGGCGGTCGCTGAGAGAGCGCAGATACTGCGCTTCCTGACCGGTTTCGCCTGGAGGTGGAGTTTTCTGCCGGCGGCGGGAGGGGTTGTCGGGCGGCATATCGTCATTGTATCGGAGGGTCGGAAGCCGGACCGGGTTGTCAGCGGTCGTCCCGGTCCAGCATGAGGCGGAGCAGCAGATGGAGCAGGGCCAGCACCACGGCGCCAATGAATGCCGCGCTCCAGGTGGCCACATAGAAGCCCGGCACAACGTTGGTGGCAAGCTTCAGCATGAAGGCATTGATGACGAGCAGGAAGATGCCGAACGTGATGATGCTGAGCGGGAACGTGACGATTTTCAGGAGCAGGCCGAGGGTCATGTTGAGGAAGCCGATGACCACCACGGCGACCAACGCGGCCTCCACGC
>JBAUZR010000669.1:0-18180 GCA_049585375.1 Acidobacteriaceae bacterium | reverse complement strand
CGCCGACATGGTCGGCCACTACAAGCGCTCCAAATTCATGGCCGAGCAGGTCGCGATTGAAGCCGCGCGCGCCGGACAATCCGTCCTGATCCTCAATCCCACCACGCCCATCGGCCCCAACGACCTGAAGCCCACGCCCACTGGCCGCATCATCGTCGACTTCCTCAATAAGAAATTTCCCGCCTATATGGACACCGGCCTCAACCTCGTGGACGTCGCCGAAGTCGCCCGCACCCACGCCGATGTCCTCAATCCCGCTCTGGGCCGACCCGGCGAACGCTATATCCTGGGCGGCGAAAACCTCACCCTGAAGCAGATCCTCGACAAGATGTCCGCCATTACCGGCCTGCCTTCCCCAACGGCGAAAGTGCCTCACTCCGTGGCCATGGCCTTCGCCTTTTTCGACGAGAACTTCACTGGTCGCATCATGGGCAACGAGCCGCGCGCCACCGTAGAGGCTGTCCGTATGGGTAAAAAGAAGATGTTTGCGTCGTCCGCAAAGGCGGAACGCGAGCTTGGCTTCCGGACCGTCCCCGTCTACGAAGCCCTCCGTTCCGCCATCGACTGGTTCCGGGCGCACGGGTATGCGCCTCCCGGCCTGGGGGCCACCCCATGAACACCATCGCCATCGTCGCTGCGCTGCCCTCGGAACTGGCTCCGCTCACCCGCGGCTGGCAACGCTCCGGAGCCGTTCTCCGCGGCCGCATCGGCCCGCATGAAAGCATTGCCATGGCCGCCGGAATGGGCGCTGCTGCCGTCACCCGCGCCTGCGAGGCTGTCCTGGCCGCAGCCCCGCCTAACGCCCCCATCGGTACTCTCATCTCCATCGGCTACGCGGGCTCTCTCTCCTGCGGACTGCGTCCGCCCGATGCCTGCGCGATCCGCGAAGTGATTGATGCCGCGAGCGGCGACCGCTTTTCCGTCGATCCATTGCCGCTCCAGCCTCCCCCTCCCATAAAACCCCAGCGACTCGTCACCTTGAACCGCGTTGCCGATCCAGAGGAAAAGCGCCGCCTGGCCGAGCAGTACCAGGCAACCATGGTTGATATGGAAGCCGCCGCCGTGGCCCGCTTCGCCCTCTCCCACAGCCTCAGGTTCCTCTGCTTTAAGGCCGTCACCGATGGCCCCAACGACAAACTCCCCGATTTCAACCGGTTTACAACTCCGGACGGCCATCTCCGCGTCCCGAGCTTCATCGCCTGGACGCTCGTGCGTCCTCGCTACTGGGGGGTGCTGCGCCGCCTCGGCCAAAACAGCCGTAAGGCCGCCAACGAGTTGTCGAATTTTGTTTCCCGGGCCCTCTCGGGTTCGATAAAGTGATCCTCGGAGTCTCCATGGCCACCGCGACCTCAAACGATTTGCAGCAGCACATCGCTCCTGTCCCCACCACCATGCGCGCCGCGGTTTACCGCGGTATCAATGACGTCCGTGTAGAGACCGTACCTGTCCCCGAAATTGGCGCCGGCGAAGTTCTGATCCGCGTCCATTGCTGCGGTGTCTGCGGTACAGACCTGAAGAAGATCCACACCGGCTCCCATTCGGCCCCCCGCATCTTCGGCCATGAGATCGCAGGCATTGTCGCGGCGGTTGGCGATGGTGTGCATGATTTCGCGATCGGCGACCGCGTCATGGTCTTCCACCATACCCCGTGCGGCCATTGCTACTACTGCCGCAAAAAGACCTTCGCCCAGTGCAACGATTACAAGCGAGTCGGCTGCACCGCCGGTTTCGAACCCTCAGGCGGCGGCTTTGCCGAATACGTCCGCGTAATGCCGTGGATCCTCCGCAGCGGCGGCCTGATCCATGTTCCCCAGGCCGTGCCATTCGAGCAGGCCGCTTTCGTCGAGCCCGTCAACACCTGCTACAAGGCCATCCGCAACCTCAATCTCGCGCCTGACGAAACAGTCCTCGTCATCGGACAGGGCCCCATCGGCATCCTGCTCGCCTCCATTGCCGCCCGCACCGGCGCCAAAGTTCTCACCTCCGATCTCTATCCGGCCCGGCACACATTTGCCGCGGCTTACGGACTCGAGCATCCCATCGACGCCAGTAAGGAGGACGTCGTCACAGCAGCGCACGCCGCCAGTGAAGGCCGCGGTGCCGATGCAGTCATCCTCGCGGTAGGCGGCAACGCCCTCATCCGCACCGCCATGGACGCCGCCCGTCCCGGCGGCCGCATCCTGCTGTTCGCGGCGACCCAGCATGGCGAAGCCATCTTCGATCCCGCCGTCGTCTGCATGGACGAAAAATCCCTGGTTGGCTCCTACAGCTCCTCCTTCGAGATCAATGGCGACGTTACTGACCTGGTCTTCGGCGGCTATCGCACTGGCTTCGACCTGACTCGTCTCATTTCCCACCGGTTTGCCCTGGAAGACGCCGTCCAGGCCATCCAGGTCGCCTCGAACCCAGGTCCGCAATCCATGAAAGTGTTCATCCACCCATAATTTGAGACAATAGAGAGCGATGGCAGCGCATATGACAGCCGCCGTGCTGCACGGGCGGGAAGACCTGCGTATTGAACAGGTCCCCATGCCCCGAGCCGGCGCTGGGGAAATCGTTGTCCGTGTCCACGCCGCACTCACCTGCGGCACCGATCTCAAGGTGTATCGGCGCGGCTATCACGCCCGCATGCTCAAGCTCAAGCCGCCTATCCCCTTTGGACACGAGCTGGCCGGCACCGTGCATCAGGCCGGGCGCGGCGTCACCGCCTTCCAGCCGGGGGATCGCGTGGTCGCCCTCAACTCCGCCCCCTGCGGCGAGTGCTATTACTGCCTGCGCGACCAGGAAAACCTCTGTGACAACCTGATCTTCAACAACGGCGCCTACGCTCAATACCTCCATATCCCCGCGCGGATCGTCGAGCGCAACACGCTCAGGATTCCCACCGGCATCCCCTTCGAGCACGCCGCTCTCACCGAGGCCCTGGCCTGCGTCGTCCGCGGCCTGGATGAGTGCCAACCCCAGTCCGGCGACACGATTGCCGTCATCGGCGCCGGTCCTATCGGCCTCATGTTTATGCACGTAGCCGAGCTTCAGGGGCTGCGTGTCATCGCCGTCGTCAAACGCGATGAACAGGTATCGGCGGCCCGCCGCTTCGGCGCCTCCGAGGTCGTTCAGATCACAAAGGCCGATGACCCCATCGCCGCCGTGCGCGCACTCACGCCCCAGCGCCGCGGCGTGGATTTTGCCATCGACGCGGTCGCCACGCCCACAGCATGGCAGTGGGCCGTGGACATGGTTCGCAAAGGCGGAACGGTCAATTTCTTCGGCGGATGCGCAGCCGGCACGAAAGTCGAGCTCGACACCAATCGGCTCCACTACAACAACATCACTCTGCGCGCCAGCTTCCACCACACACCCGCGGCGGCCCGCAAGGCCTTCGATCTGATCGTCAGCGGCAAATTCCGATGCAGCGACACCATTACCAGCCGAGCCCCGCTCTCGGAACTGAACCGCGTCTTCCGCCGTCTCATGAACCGGGCGGGCGATATCAAAACCGCCATCATCCCCTGATCCGGCAATGTCCGTCGACACCGCACAACATGACCTGATTGAAAAGGGCTGGTCGGCACTCCCACCCGAGTACCGCATTCCCGCGACGCCGCCCACGCTGGACGAAGCCCGCGCCTGGTGCCGGCGCCTCGCCGAATCCCACTACGAAAATTTCCACGTCGCTTCGTGGTTTCTGCCCAAACGCCTGCGTCCCCATTTCCATGCCATTTACGCCTACTGCCGCGTCTCCGACGACCTCGGCGATGAGGTTGGCGACCGCGACGCCTCGCTCGCCCTGCTCGACTTGTGGGGCGCGGAGCTCGACGCCTGCTATCGCGGCGAAGTCCGTCACCCCGTCTTCGTCGCCTTGGCCGAAACCATCCGCGCGTGCGACATCCCGAAAGAGCCCTTCGCCGATCTGCTCGTCGCCTTCCGCCAGGACCAGACCGTTACCCGCTTCGCCACGATGGACGACGTACTGGGCTACTGCCGCTATTCCGCGAATCCCGTCGGACGTATCGTCCTTTACGCCTGCGGCTACCGCGACGACGAGCGCTTCGCGCTGTCGGACAAGACCTGTACCGCCCTGCAGCTCGCCAATTTCTGGCAGGATGTCCGCGTGGACTACGCGAAAGGCCGTGTCTACATTCCCCTGCAGGATCTGGATCGCTTTCATGTGGATGAGGTCAGACTCGCCGCTCGGCATTTCACCCCGGAGTTCCGCCGGCTCATGCGGCATGAGGTCGATTACGCCTGGGACCTGTTTCAGGCCGGCCTCCCGCTCATCGGCAAGGTCGACGCTGAACTCGCCCTCGACATCGACCTCTTCTCCAGCGGCGGCATGGAAATTCTCCGCGCCATCCGCCGCCAGGACCATAACGTCCTCCGCGAACGTCCGGCCATCTCCAAGCCGCGCAAACTCGCCCTTCTCCTGCGCGCGCTCTCCCGGAAAGCCTTTGCGAGGAGCGCGGCTTGACGCTCCCGGGCCACCGCCCCGCACAGGATCGGGTTCCAGATCCCCAACTCGCCGCAGCCTACCGGATCTGCACCCAAATTGCCCGCCGCCAGGCGAAGAATTTCTATTACGCCTTCCTCGCGCTTCCCCGGCATAAGCGCGACGCCATCTGCGCGGTCTACGCCTTCATGCGTCACGCCGATGACGTCTCCGACGACGAATCGCGCACCCGCGCCCAGCGCCGCGCCGATCTCGACGCCTGGCTCGATTTCTGGCATCGCGCCGCCGCCGGCGCTCACACCACCGATCCCGTCTTCCTCGCACTCGCGGATACCCGCCTGCGGTTCTCCATTCCCATGGATCTGCTCGACCAGCTCGTCCATGGCACTGCGATGGACCTCGATAACGCTCTGAACGAAATCGCGTACGAAGAAGCGCAGGAAGCTCGTCCCTGGGATACCTACGCTACCTTCGAGGATCTCCGCCGCTATTGCTATTACGTTGCCTCGGTCGTCGGACTCGTCTGCATCCGCATCTTCGGCTACTCCGATCCCCGCGCCGAGAAGCTCGCCGAAGATACCGGCATCGCCTTCCAGCTCACCAACATCCTCCGCGACGTCCGCGAAGATGCCGAGCGCGGCCGCATTTATCTGCCTCTCGAAGACCTCGACCGTCACAATGTTCGCATCCAGGAACTGGCCGCTCTCCGGGATGGCTCTCACATGACTCTGAACCAGCGCGAGCTGCTGGAAGGCATCGCCAGGCGCGCCGAGGACTACTACGCCTCCGGCCGTCAGCTCCTGCCGCTCATCTCAGCCGACGCTCGTCCCGCTCTCTGGGTGCTCATCACCATCTATCACCGCCTGCTGCGCCGCATCGAACACCGTGGCTTCGATGTCTTCTCAGAACGTGTCTCCGTGCCCCTGACCACCCGGCTCGGCATCCTCCTCCGCGGCCTTATCCAGATCCTCTTCAACCGCCTGACCGGAGCCGCCAGCCCGCATGCCTGAATCCGTCACCATTGTTGGCGGCGGCATCGCCGGGATCTCTGCTGCCTGCGCCCTCGCGGACGCAGGTTACCGCGTGCAGCTCCTCGAGCGCCGCCCTTACCTCGGCGGCCGCGCCTCTTCCTATGAACATCCCGGAACCGGCGAGATCATCGACAACTGCCAGCACGTCCTCATCGGCCGCTGCACCAGCCTGATCGATCTCTATCAGCGCCTCGGCGCCGCTGAAGCGATCCGCTGGTACGACCGCTTCACCTTCCTGACTCCGGGCGCGCCTGGATCCCAGGCCCCGCCCAGCATCATCGAGCCCGGCTGGCTGCCGGCGCCCTTCCACTCCACACTCGCCTTCCTGCGCGCACCCGCCTTTTCCATCGCCGACAAGATCGCCATTGCCCGCGGCCTCGCCGCATTCATGCCCGGCCTTCCACCGGACACCAGCGAGAACTTCCTCCACTGGCTCCGCCGCCACGGACAAACCCAGCGCGCCATCGACCGCTTCTGGAAGCCGGTCCTTGTCTCGGCTCTCAACGAAGATCTCGACCGCATCTCCATTCACTACGCCGCCAAGGTATTCCGGGAATCCTTCCTGATGTCGCCCCAATCCGGCCGCATGGGCATTCCTGGAATCCCGCTCAGCGAGCTGTACAACCGGGCCGTTGGCTACATCGAGGCGCGTGGTGGCGAAGTCTCTCTCCGCACCGGCGTCGACAGCATCAGCACCGCGGAAAACGGCTGGCTCGTCACCGCGACCTCGGGTGGCGCGTCCCGCAGTATTCCCACGGACGCTGTCATCCTGGCCCTCTCGTTTGAAGCCATGGCCGCGTTACTCCCGACCCTGCCGCAAAATCCCGGCGCCGCGGATCTCGCGACGCGGCTCGCCCAGTTCGAGCACTCCCCCATCACCGGCATCCATCTGTGGTTCGATCGGGACGTCACGGACCTTGACCACGCGGTTCTCCTCGACACCACCATCCAGTGGATGTTCAACAAGTCCCGCCTGCAGCCGGCCCACCGTAGCGCCGACGGCAGTTATCTCGAGCTGGTCGTCAGCGCCTCGCGTTCCCTCGTTCCCATGCAGCGCCAGGCCATCATCGATCTCGCCCTGCGAGAACTTGCGCTCTTCTTCCCGGCCGTAGCCAACACCGGCCTCATCAAAGCCGCCGTCGTGAAAGAAGTGCGCGCGACCTACTCCGTGCGTCCTCTTCTGGACTCCATTCGTCCCTCAACTATGAGCCCGTGGCCGGGAATCTTTCTCGCCGGCGACTGGACCGCCACCGGCTGGCCCGCCACCATGGAAGGGGCGGCCCGCAGCGGCTTTCTGGCCGCCGAAGCGCTCAGCCAGTCCCAGGGGATGTCCAGGACGTTCGTTGCGCCGGAACTGCCTCCTGCCGGGCTAATGCGCCTTTTTCACCGTTAACCATCAATTTTTCAGAGATTTAACAGACATGTGACGGCAGCCGGGAGAGTCAAAAACACTTCACCGGCCCCCCAACTTGAGTACTTTCCCAAAGTTACCGGAGAAATCCACCTAAAAAGCCATATTCACACACCACCATTTTTGCGATCATGAACGTCTTCTCCTCTATGAAGCAAACCTGAACGGGCATTCAGGTGTCCCAATGATGGGAGCTAACTATGTGGTTCCTGAAAATGCATGATCTGCTCGCGCACCTCTCGCACCTGAGCAGTTACCTGCCGGCCCTTCTCATCACGATCGGCGTGGCGGCTCTCGTCGGCTGCGCTGTCGGTTGCACCTGCTCGCCCTGCAAGGAAAAGGACGACCTCTTCCGCCGCGAAGTCTACTGACATCCGGAGCGCGATTCCCTGCGCCTATCCCAGCGCCTGCGCGATTTCCTGCCCATTCGGCGATCCCAGCCCGGTACATGCGTCCCATCCTGGCCCAGCCGAGTACGCGCCGTTATTCCCCTGCGTAATGTCCCGGAAATCGCCCCGGTCTGCGTAGAGTGTCGCATTCACAAATCCGACGGGCGAGCCTTTCTGCTGATTGATCAGAGCCACCAGCGCCGCCCACAGCGGAGCCACCGCACTGGTCCCGCCTACCACTTCCTGCTGCCCGTCGACCAGGATGTTGTACCCGCTTTCCGGCGACGCGTCCCCGGCAACATCGGGCACGCCGCGGCCGCTTCCTGACACCCCCGCGCCGCTCTGCCACGACGGAAGCGGAAATACGCTGCTGTAGCCGCCTCCCGTCGCTCCCCCCTGACTGGCCAGATCGTCCCAGACAATCTCCTCGGTAATCGTTGACCCCGACCCGATCAACTCCGTCCCGCCGCACGCCAGAACATGCGGGCTTGAGGCAGGAAAGTCCACGTGGTTCTGCCCGTCGCTCACGCCGTCACTCGACCCGTTATCGCCCGACGCCACCGTAATCGTCACCCCCAGCGCCGCAGCCGACTGGCAGGCGTTATCCAGCGCGGTCATGGACGTCTGCGCCCAGCTCGACTCCGGCCCACCCCAGCTGATCGAAAGAACAGAAGGGTTGTTCGTCGTGTCGTGCACCGCTGTCGTAATCGCGTCGATAAATCCCTGATCCGTATTCGGCGCAAAGTACACCGCCATTCGTGCTCCCGATGCAATCGATCCTGCAACCTGAATGTCGAGCGCCACCTCGCCGTCGGCGCCATTGGGATCGCCGGGCGCATTCTTCCCCCCATCCACCGACACCGCCACGACCGTCGGAGGCGTCAGTCCCAGTCCCTGGAAATATGTATCGATATCGCTCGTGTTGTAGCCGCCGCCCAGTTCCAGAATGCCGATCGTCTCCCCGCTCCCGTTGACTCCCGTTGGAAATCCATACAGCGCGGCCACCTGCGGTGGATTGAAAGGCTGCGGCTGGCCCGCTGCCCCGGGCGTTGCGTTCTTCTTCAGATCCTTCAGAAACCGGCAATGGGGCCTGGCAATCGGCCGCGCATCCAGCCCAAGCACCGCCTCAATCAGGGCGGCATGGGTTTCGGGCAGCGATACCGGCCCCGTAAATCCGTGGAAGCGATTGCCCGGGTGTCTGCCCGCCGCCGTCTCCTCGTAGTCCTGCAGCTCGACACCGAATGCCTTCTCCATCGCCGCTGCTGTCCCGCGTACCACCAGCGTCCGTCGCGACAGACTCGACGCCGCCTCGTCCACCGCCAGCCCATTTTGACGGGCGAAGGCGCGCAACGCGTCGAAATCGGCCGGATCAGCGGCGTATTGCTGGTCGAACTCCTCGCGCGATACGCGCCGGCCGCCCAGCGCCTGCAGGTCCAGTGGATTCTTGCGCCGCACGATCAGCGAAACGCTGATCACCTGTTGCGGCTGGGTGGCTCCGACACGGGTGGCGTTGCTGGGAACCGCGCGTTCGGAACGAGGCAGGACAATACGCTTCTGAGCGGGGGAACTCATGGCAGGGCCTCCGAATTGGTTTGGCTATCCTACACCCGTTCGATGAAAAGAGAGCCGGGAGGGCTGTGTCCGTCTTTCGGCTGCGTTTCCGCCCGACGCTGTGCGCTATCCGCTGCTTTTCCGGTCGCCCTGTCCGGGAGGAGAAGAGATCACCAGGAATTGCACCGCTTCCCGAGTCGCGTTCAGCGCCTGGTGAGGCGAGCCCGGCGGCACTTCCATCCCCTGACCTGCGCCCAAACCGTGCTCGCGCCCGTCGACCTCCAGCGTCAGCTCCCCTTCCAGCACATAGAAGAACTGCCGGGCCCGGGTGTGGAAATGCCGCTCCTCCCGTGCCCCCGCCGGCATCCGCTCCTCGATCACACTCAGCCCCTCGCTCCGCACCAGGTGCCAGCCATCGCACGCCGGACCCTGCTGCTCGCCCCAGACGTAATGCTCCGCCGTCTCCACACTCACCGGCATCATGCCCGTCTCCTCATGCTGTTGCTGTCTCCCGCTGCCCGCTTCTCAGCTCCCCTGCAGCTAGCAAGGCTCGCTATAACGGAATATTCCCATGTTTCTTCGGCGGATTCTTATCCCGTTTCCCTTCCAGCATCTCCAGCGCCGCAATCAGCCGCCGCCGCGTCTCGTGCGGCAGAATCACGGAATCAACGTAGCCCCGCTCCGCCGCCACATACGGGTTCGCAAACTGCTCGCGAAATTCGTGCACCCGCGCTGCCTTCGCCTCCGCCAGCACCTCCGCGCGCCGGTCCTCGCTCAGCTTGCCTTCCTTCGTCTCGGCCGCGCGCACCGCTGCCGCCAGTTCGCGCCCGTAAACGATATTCACAGCGCCCTCCGGCCCCATCACCGCAATCTCCGCCGTCGGCCATGCCAGATTCACATCGGTGCGGATGTGTTTGGAGCTCATGACGCAATAGGCCCCGCCGTATGCCTTTCGCGTGATCACCAGAATCTTCGGCACCGTCGCCTCGGCGAAGGCATACAGCAGCTTCGCACCGTTGCGAATTATCCCGCCGTACTCCTGCTGCGTCCCCGGCAAAAACCCCGGCACATCCTCCAGCGTGATCAGCGGAATGTTGAACGCATCGCAGAACCGCACGAAGCGCGCTGCTTTCACGCTGGCGTGATTGTCCAGCACCCCGGCAAGAAACGCCGGCTGGTTCGCCACAATTCCAACAGGCTGCCCGTTCATCCGCGCAAAACCCACCACAATGTTCTTCGCGAAATGCTCATGCACCTCGAAGAAGTAGCCGTCATCCACGATGCGCTCAATCACTTCCTTAATGTCGTACGGCAGGTTCGATTCCGTCGGTACCAGGTTGTCCAGCTCCCGGTCCGCGCGGTCCACCGGATCCGTGCACGGCCGCCGCGGCGGATCGTCCATGTTGTTCGACGGCAGAAAGCTCAGCAGCTCGCGGATCATCGCCAGACACTCGGCGTCGTCGTGCGCCATAAAATGCGCCACGCCGGACACCTCGTTGTGCGTCGTCGCCCCGCCCAGCGCCTCCTTGGTCACTTCCTCGTGGGTCACCGTCTTGATCACGTCCGGGCCGGTCACGAACATGTAGGAGGTCTTGTCCACCATCAAAATGAAATCGGTAATCGCCGGCGAATACACTGCCCCGCCCGCGCAAGGCCCCAGAATCGCTGAGATCTGCGGGATCACCCCGCTGGCCAGCGTATTGCGCAGAAAGATGTCCGCGTACCCCGCCAGCGACACCACGCCCTCCTGAATGCGCGCCCCCCCGGAATCGTTGAGCCCGATGACCGGCGCGCCCACCCGCATTGCGGTCTCCATCAGCTTCACGATCTTGCCCGCATTCGCCTCCGACAGCGAGCCGCCGAAAACTGTAAAGTCCTGCGCGAAAACGAACACCGTCCGCCCATCGATCCGCCCGAACCCGGTCACGATCCCATCGCCGGGAATTCGCTTCTCCGCCATCCCAAAATCAGTGGCGCGATGCGTCACGAACCGGTCCGTCTCCTCAAACGTGCCCTCGTCCAGCAGCAGCGCAATCCGCTCCCGCGCCCCCAGCTTGCCTTCTTTATGCTGTTTGGCGCGCCGCTCCGTGCCGCCGCCCTCTTCCGCCAGCCGGTTGCGCCGCTTCAACTCATCCAGAACATGCTTTTCCATCGTCACGGATTATAGCGGTCCGACATCCGCCGCCCCATCCCCTTTGTGCAGTGTTCCTGCGCCCCGGCAGCATCCTCCTGTCGCATCATGGCAACTTAAAAAATCTGCGCTGCCCTGCCTCTTCCCCGTTTTTTCTCCCTCCTGCTCGCCTAAAATGGCCTCAAATTTTTTGGAGGTTCAGATTCCATGCAACGTCCTCTGTTCCCCCTCGTTTCTGCCGTGTTCCTCTGCGCCTTTGCCTTCACCGCAATTCCAGCCCGTGCTCAGATTGGCCATCTCCCCGCCCTCGGCGCGCCCGTTCCTCCCTCTCTTCTCAACGGCGCAAAACATGAAAAACAGTGCCGCACTGACGAACACCACTACGATCCCTGCACCGAAATCGACATCGGCAGGATCCGCTACACCGTTGCCTGGGATATGTCGACCAAAGACGTCACCTACCTCTACACCGACGATCATGGCATCGTTACCGACACCGGCCTCGCCGTAGGGAACAGCATCCGCATCGTCGGCGATTCGGGAAAAACCGACCCAACCGTCCCCTATTTGAAGTGGGTCATCGATCCGAAGTGGAAGGGCGCCGCCACCAAATCGGGAGACAAATCCGTCTGGTACGCCGCGCTGCACAATGACGGCTACGACCGCAAGTACGACGACATCGTCGGCTTTGTGCAGAGCCGCTATATCGAAGTGAAGAAGTAGTTCCCGCGTTCACCGCGGGACCCCCAATCCTGCCCGTTTCCTGCTGCCGTTGGCGGAGCCGCCCGCCTCTGCCCGCGCCCGATTACCATGAAATGGCGATGACCCACGCCTCCTCTGCCGCCGACGCCGACGCCGCCAAAAAGATCGCCGCCCTCCGCGACAAAATCCGCCACCACGAGCACCTCTACTACGTCCTCGACAAGCCCTCCATCTCCGACGCCGAGTTCGACGACCTCATGCGCGAGCTCCAGCGACTGGAGCGCGACCACCCCTCCCTCGTCACGCGCGATTCCCCCACGCAGCGGGTCGGCGGCAAACCCAAAGAAGGCTTTCCCAAAGTCGCCCACTCGCGCCCCATGCTGTCCATCGATAACGTCACCAGCGAGGAAGAACTCCGCGAGTGGGACCGCCGCGTTCATGCCCTGGCCGGCGAAAGCGCGAAAATCGGCTATGTCTGCGAGTACAAGCTCGACGGCCTCTCCATGGCCCTCCACTACCGCGAAGCGGCGGACGGCTCCGCCCATCTTGCCCGCGGTCTCACCCGCGGCGACGGCACCACCGGCGAAGACGTCACCACCAATGTCCGCACCATCCGCTCCGTGCCGCTCTCCATTCCCGTGGCCACGCTGAAGAAAGCCCACGTTCCCGCGACGTTTGAAGTCCGCGGCGAAATCGTTATGCCGCTCGCCGCCTTCCGCAAGGCCAATGAGGAACGCGAAGCTCAGGGACTCGAGCCGGCCGCCAATCCCCGCAATTACGCCGCCGGAACCATCCGCACCCTTGAGCCCAATATCGTCGCCCAGCGGCGCCTCGACTTCTACGCCTACTTCCTCCTCACCGATCGCGGCGAAGATCTTCTCCCCGATCAGTCCGAGGCTCTCGACGCGCTCACTGCCCTCGGCTTCCGCGTCAATCCCCACCGCGAAGCCATGCCCTCGGTCGACAAGGTTTATGCCTTCGTCCAGCGCGCCGAGCAGGACCGCGAAAAGCTCGGCTACGAAATCGACGGCGTCGTCATCAAGGTCAACTCCACCGATGTCCAGCGACGTCTCGGCTATACGGGCCGCGCTCCCCGCTGGGCCGTCGCCTTCAAGTTCACCGCGCGCGGCGGCATCACCCAGGTGGAGAACATCAAAATCCAGGTCGGACGCACCGGCAAGCTCACGCCTGTCGCCTGGCTCACACCCGTTTCCATCGGAGGCACCACCGTCTCCCGCGCCACGCTCCACAACGCCGACGAGATCGAGCGCCTCGGCCTCTTGATCGGCGACTACGTCAAAGTCGAGCGTGGCGGCGACGTCATCCCCAAGGTCGTCGAGGTCGTCGATGACAAGGAGCACCCCCGCGGCCACAAGAAGTTCCACTTCCCCACCCACTGTCCCGACTGCAACAGCGAAGTCGTCCGCACCGAGGGCGAAGTGGACTACCGCTGCGTCAACATCGACTGCCCTGCACGCCTCCTCGGCAGCCTGCTGCACTTTGCCTCGCGCGGCGTCATGAACATCGAAGGCCTCGGCGACGCGGTGGTGGCGCAGCTTCTCGAGCACAAACTCGTCCGCAGCATCTCCGATCTTTATTTCCTCACCGACGAGCAACTCGCCCAGCTTCAGCACGAAGTGGTAACGAAAGACAAAAACACCGGCCAAACGAAGACCCGCATGCAGGCCCTCGTCGGCCCTAAAGAGCGCAAAGATCTTCTCGCCGAAATCGAGGCCTCAAAGCAGGCCGGCCTGGCGCGCGTCCTCATTGGCCTCGGCATCCGTTTTGTTGGCGAACGCACCGCGCAACTTCTTGCCGAGGAGTTCGGCTCCATCGAAGCCCTGATGGCCGCCAGCGCCGAAGACCTCGAACGCGTCAACGAAGTCGGTCCCCGCGTCTCTCAGGCGATCCGTGAGTTTTTCGATGAGTCCCGCAACCGCGATCTCGTCCACCACCTCGAGAAGGCCGGCCTCGTCCTGACCGCCGAGAAACGGAAGAAGTCCTCGCAGCTGGAAGACCTCACCTTTGTCCTCACCGGCACGCTTCCCAACTTGTCGCGCGAAGAAGCTAAGGCCAGAATCGAAGCCGCCGGCGGCCGCGTCTCCGGCTCCGTCAGCAAGAAGACGAACTATGTCGTCGCCGGCGAAGAGGCCGGCTCCAAACTCGACAAAGCCCGCGAACTCGGCGTCGAGGTCATCGACGAAGCCGCACTCGAGAAGCTGCTCGGCCCCGTGTGATCAAAAGTAAAGGGGGAGCAGATTTCAATCCGCTCCCCCTCGTTTTCTGGAATCGCTGTTATCGAACCACGTTCTGGAACAGCGGCGACTGCAGCAGCGCCGAGAACGCGCTGTCCGACGCGACGAACCTTACACTCAGGGTCCCTGCAGCCGAGTCGATCGTCGTGTCGTCGATGGCTTGTTTTTCCGTCGCCGTACCGCTGACCTTCTCGTACATGGCCGCGGCGTTCAGCAGCGAGGACATGGTCGCCGCCGTGAACGTGTCCGACGTCAGCACGAACAGAGAGAACTTTACGCCGTTGTTAAAGTTCATCGTATAGCTCGAGCTCAGCAGCCGCTTCCGCACCTGATCGTAATCGGCCAGCTGTGCGGCCTGGCCCAGCAGCGAGTGCATCATGTACTGCGTGCCCTCCTGATCCAGGATGCTCCACAGCGGCTCCGAATCCACCTGCTGCATCGCCGCCAGCATATCGCTGTTCGTCTGGAACGACGGAGCCAGTCCGTCGCGGCAATCGAGCGCCGGCTTAATGGCATCGCTCGAGCCGAACAGCATCGTTGTCGGATTCAGAAAAGTCACCAGCATGCCGCTGGCGCCCATCGGATACAGCTTGTTGTTGCGGATCATCATCGGCTTGATCTTCCGCTTCTGGAAGTTCGCAACGATGTCGGCCATTTGGAACTGCCCCTGGGCCAGCCCCACCACCTTGACGTTGTTGCTGGTGCTGCCGCCCACGCGGTAAGCCGCAAAGGCCAGCTCTTCCACGTCGTCATTCTCGTTCAGACCGGAGCTCTTCAGAGCCGTTTCCAGCTGCTTCAGCTCAGGCGGCAGAATCCGCGCCTTCAGGTTCATGGCTGCGGGTGAGTTCTGCATCACCCGATAATCGACGACGATGAGCTGCTGCACATCATGGGGAATCGCAGACCGCGCATCGTTGTCCAGCTGCGCCGCGCGTGCCGGCACCGCCATCGCCGCAACCGCGGTCAGAATCCCAAGAAAGCTGAAAAGCAACTGCTTAGTGAATCTCACCTGTGAACCTGCTCCCTCTGCCGGCGTTTTCCAGCCGAGTGTTGTTGGGAAGAAATCTGCTGGGGTATTGGACCCCGGGAGGCAGCAAACGACTCGCGAGCGCCGCCCCGTACGTCAATTTTACGCTGGACCGCAGGGTCACTGGTCTACAACGTTGGTTCCTCCGGTACCCCCGGTTCCGGCCCCTTCAGCGGTGGCGCGCCGGCCACGGCAGCGGATGTTCCAGCCGCCGTTCCAGCACCTTCAGCTCGGGATCGAATCCATCCAGCAGACGCAGCCACTCGCTGTTTCGCTCAAGTGCCGCCTCCGGAATCAGCCCAATCAGCTCCGCCCGGGCGGGTGCGGCCCCGTGCCGGGCAGCCTTTTCCTTCACTGCGGCAAAGGCCTGGCCGACGGAAGTACGGGTGTAATCCGTAATGTTCATGGATACTTGTGCCTGTCCGTGGGCCGAAACCCCCATAGCCTTCACTCCCGCCAGGCCCCCGCTGGACTGCCGGATCTCCTTGGCGATGGCTCGGGCGACCGAAACCTCCGCCGTGTCCAGGTACAGATTGAAAGCGATCAGAAACCGCCGCGCGCCCACCGCCGAGGCTCCAGCCGTAGGATGCAGCGCAGGCCCTCCCACGTCGGGCCGGCGCGCCGGCTCCCGAATCACGGCGTCCCGCAGCCCTTCAAACTGTCCCTGCCGAACCTCCTCCAGCAGAGCGCGATCCGGACGTGCCGCCGCCGCTTCGTAGAAATAAACGGGGACCTGCCAGCGCTTCCATATCTCGGCGCCGGCCTGCCGCGCCAGCAGCGCGCACTGCTCCAGCGAAACGCCCCGCACCGGAACGAAGGGGATCACGTCCGCAGCGCCGATGCGGGGATGAACGCCCTCCTGGGTCGTCAGATCGATCAGCTCCGCCGCGCGCCCCGCCCCGCGAATCGCCGCCTCCATAACCGCGGCGGGCGGACCGGCCAGGGTCACGACCGAGCGGTTGTGGTCGGCATCGAGCGACCAGTCCAGCAGATGGGCCCCCTCAACGGCCATCGCCGCAACGATGGACTCCACCACCTCGGCACGGCGTCCCTCCGAGAAGTTCGGAACGCATTCAATCAGAGCGTCGGACATAAGTCAGCCAGGAACCTTCGTGTGTCGGACAGGGGATTGTAGCCGTTCGCGCTCTGCATTTTCATGAAACCAGGGGCCACCAGGTTAAGACTATTTCCGGCTCCACCAGGTGTAGCCGATCTGGAACGCGACGCTGCCGTTGACACCCGGATTCTTGTCGCCCAGCGAAGCCGACGAGATGTGCACGCCGCTGATCGCAAACATCAGCGACCGCCCGGGCCGCAGGAAATACTGGATCCCCACCCCTCCCTGCGGAGAGAAATTGAAGACCGAGGTTCCTCCGGGCTGTCCATGCGGGACGAGTGTGTCCGGGGGAAACTTGTGGGTGGTGTAGATCAGGCCGCCCGCTGCCTGGAACCATGGCGCGATCTTGCGATGAGGCGTGAAATCCCAGCGCAGGATGATCGGTGTCAGGCTGACGCCCGTGTAGGTGCCGCCTCCGACCGGAATCGTTCCTTCGTAGTCCAGACCGCTGACCGGGTCGTAGTAGACCTGCGGCTGCGTGTGCGGCGCGGGGGTAAATGCCTGCCAGTACGGCATGATCTCGCCGGCATACTCAAATTGTCCGCGGAAGAACCCATGAAGGAGCGGTGGGGTGAGAACCTTGCCCAGCCGGAATCCCGCAGCGGTGAAGTGAAAATCCGAGCGAGCACCGGCACCGTTCATGTACTGGAAGAACGGACCGTATTCCCAGGGAAGTTTAGCCAGAGCAGACTTTGCCGGAGCGTCGGACGCGATGTCGGACGCGCTCGTTTGCGCCGACGCCGGCGCGGCGGACACCAGCAGCGCGGCAAAGCAGACCACAGCCAAAACGGACGCGAAACAGGGGGATCGGCGGGAACTCATCGTGCGGGCATCTTCTCCATGTGGGCTTACGGGCAAAGGAAAGGCCGCCAGCGGGCGGCCCTTCAGATCAGGTCAGGCCGGCCGCTAGCTGGTGACTTCCTCCAGTTGCTTGGCGTCCATGTCGAAGTTCGAGTAGACGTGCTGCACGTCGTCGTGGTCTTCGAGAGCTTCCAGCAGGCGGACCATCTGCGCAGCGGGCGGCCCCTCGAGCTTCGTATAGGTCGAGGCGATCATCGTGATCTCCGACATGACCGTTTCGATCTTCGCGTCGCGGACAGCCTGTGCGACCGCCTCGTACGAGGCCGGTTCGGTGATGATTTCCCAGCTGTCCCCTTCGTCGTTGAGGTCTTCGCCGCCGGCTTCGAGGACGATATTCATCAGCTTCTCTTCGTCGGCTGCGGACTTGGGAATGGCAATGATGCCCTTCTTCGAAAACATGAAGCGGACCGAGTTCGGCTCGCCGAGGTTGCCGCCATGCTTGGCGAAGGTGTGGCGGATTTCCGAGACGGCGCGATTGCGGTTGTCCGTAGTGGCCTCAACAATGACCGCAACGCCGCCGGGACCGTAGCCTTCGAAGGCGATCTCCTCGTAGGTGGCGCCGGGAAGCTCGCCGGTCCCTCGCTGGATGGCGCGCTTGATGTTGTCGTTCGGCATGTTCTCGGCCTTGGCCGCGGCGATGGCGGAGCGGAGGCGCGGATTGCCGTCGGGATCGCCGCCGGATTTGGCAGCGATGGTGATTTCCTTAATTAGTTGGGTGAAGATCTTGCCGCGCTTGGCGTCGAGCGCCCCTTTTTTGTGCTTAATGGTCGCCCATTTGGAATGGCCGGACATGGAAACCTCAAACAGTCGCTTGTATCGCGGGAAATTTGGGGCAAAAGGCCGGAAACAGAGGGTTTCCGGGAAATGCCCGCAACGCTTGAGTATAGCAGAGCGCCGACGCGCCCCGCGACCTCAAGGTCCGCCCGGCCGCTGCCGATAACCATCCTGTCAGCGAGGCTGGCGAAACTAGCCGTCAGGCCGCGGTGCCGCGGCGCCTGAACGCCGCGCAACGAGAGGATTCCGATTCATGTCTTACGTTCGCAACCTTCCCATCGGTCGCAAGTTCGCGTACGCCTTCGGCATTATCTGCCTGCTCTGCATTGGCCTGGCGGTATACAGCTTCATTACGATGCGCAGCATCACGGCCATGGCATCGGACGTGCGTGGGGTCAATTTGCCCTCCGTCGTCGACCTGGCGGCCATGCGCTATAACGCCAACAGCGTCCGCCGCGCCGAACTGGCTCTGATCCTCTGTTCC
>JBAUZR010000668.1:0-5406 GCA_049585375.1 Acidobacteriaceae bacterium | reverse complement strand
GAAGAGAGGTGCTTCGCATGACGCCGCCGGTTTCCGCTTCCCCTGTCGCTGCTAATCCCTGGAATCCAACAGGTAGCGGCTCCGTCGATCCTGACGCCCTGACCGCCTGGGTCGACGAGCGCCTCGGCCGCCATCGCGAGGCCGTCGCCCGCGTCACCAGCGGCGCCTCCCGCACGCTCGAAGGCACGCTGCGCGCTTACGACGACGCCGCGGCTGAGCTGAGCACCGTCGGCTCCCTCACCGGTCTGCTGCACAGCGTGTATCCGGAAAAACCGGTGCGCGACAAGGCCCAGGACTTGCTCCAGACCATCGCCCAGGCCGGTGTCGAGCTTTCGCTCAATCGCGACGTCTACCAGGCCCTTGCCGCCATCGACGCCAGCTCTGCCGATCCTGCCACAAAGCATTACCTCGACCGCACGCTCCTCCAGTACCGACTTGCGGGCGTCGACAAGGACGACGCTACCCGTGCTCGCATCCGCGAACTGTCCGATCAAGCCACTCTCCAGGGCCTCAACTTTGGCCGCAATGTCCAGGAGGGCGGCAACACTGTCACCATCGACGACGCCTCGGAACTCGCCGGTCTCCCGCCCGATTTCCTCGAAGCTCACAAGCCCGGCGACGATGGAAAGATTGTCCTGACCACCGACTTTCCCGACTATCTCCCCGTCATGACCTTCGCGCGCTCCGCCGATCTGCGGCGCCGCATGTTCCTCGCCTACAATACCCGCGCCTTCCCTGCGAACCGCCAGGTCCTGCTCGACCTGCTTAAGATTCGCGAGGAGGTCGCGCACCTTCTCGGCTTCCCCCACTGGGCCGACCTCGCCACCGCCGACCAGATGATGGAGTCGGCTGCGAACATGCAGGTCTTCCTCGACGACCTCGATACAGCCAGCAAAGCCGGCGCCGAGAAGGAATACTCGATGATCCTTGACTTTGCGCAGAAAGCCGAGCCAGGGCTGAGCCAGATCGATGGTGCGAGCCGCACCTATTGGCTCGAACAATACCGCCGCTCCGCCTTTGATTTCGACTCACAGTCCGTTCGCCCCTACTTTCCCTACGACCGCGTCGAGCCCGGGGTCCTGGCCACCGCGGAAAAGCTCTTCCAGGTCACCTTCCGCCGTATTCAGAGCCCCGACGTCTGGCATCCCTCCGTCAGCGCATGGGAAGTGTGGGACCGCACCGAGGTTGCCGGGCGCTTCTACCTCGATATGCATCCCCGCGAGGGCAAGGACAAGTGGTTCTCCGCGCATCCGCTCGTTCCGGGTATCCGCGGACGCCAGCTTCCTGAAGCAGCCCTCATCTGTAATTTTCCCGAGCCGAAAGAAGGCAATCCGGGCCTCCTTCAGTATTCCGACGTCGTCACTTTCTTCCACGAGTTCGGCCACCTGATGCACGCCCTGCTTGGCGGACGCCAGGACTGGGCCGGCATCAGCGGCATCGCCACTGAAGGCGACTTCGTCGAAGTCCCCTCGCAGATGCTCGAAGAGTTCTTCCGCGATCCGCGGCTGCTCGCCAGCTTCGCGCACCACTATCAGACCGATGAGCCAATCCCCGCCGAACTCGTCCTGCGCATGAATCGCGCCGGCGCCTTCGGTCGCGCCGACTGGGTCCGCACCCAGCTCTTCTACACCACCTGCTCCCTCCAAACCCATAGCGTCGACCCGGCTACGCTCGATCTGGACGCACTCTTCCGCAGCCTTTACGAGCGCTTCCTGCCTTATGCGTTTATCGAAGGCAACCGCATGTACGCGAGTTTCACCCATCTCGTCGGCTACTCGTCGAACTACTACACCTACCTTTACGACAAGGTCATCGCTCTCGACTTCTTCAGCCAGTTTCCGCGCAACGCGCGCATGGACTCGCCCGTCGCTATGCACTATCGCCAGGCCGTTCTTGAGCCCGGTGGCTCTCTGCCCGGTCGTGAGATCGTGCAGCACTTCCTTGGCCGCAGCCAGTCCAGCGACGCCTTCACCCACTGGATGAACGAAGAATTCGAGCCCATGACCGCCGCGTACGAATAGATGGGGACACCCATCCCGGGAACGCACGGGATCAGGTAATCTGGTCCCACCACCCACGGGATCGGAGTCCTTCGATGACGCGAAGGTTGTGGCTGCTGCCTCTGTTCTTCCTCGCACTGCTGTGTGTTGCTGAGGCACAGCCGGCCAGTCCGGTCATTACCGCCGATCACGGGCCGAACGCGGCCGCCCAGCAGTCCAAGCACTATGTCGTTCTCGTCTCCCTCGACGGCTTCCGCTACGACTATGCGAGGAGATACGGCGCACGCCACATTCTGGCCATCGCCGCTCACGGCGCCAGCGCGCCTGAGGGAATGATTCCCGCCTACCCCTCGCTCACTTTCCCCAACCACTACACGCTCGTCACGGGTCTTTATCCCGAGCACCACGGGATCGTTGGCAATCAGTTCTACGATCCCGAGCGGAAAGAGACGTACTCCTACCGCGATCCAAAGAGCGACACCGACGGCTCCTGGTATGGTGGCACCCCACTCTGGTCGCTTGCTGAAAAGCAGGGCATGCGCAGCGCCTGCTTCTTCTGGCCCGGCTCGGAAGCAAAAATTGCAGGCGAGCGCCCCACTTACTACCTCCATTATGACGACCATTTTCCCGACGACAAGCGCATCGACCAGGTCATCGACTGGCTGAAGCTACCGCCTGAGCAGCGGCCCCACTTCATCACTCTCTACTACTCGAACGTCGACCATGCCGGCCATGAATATGGCCCGGACAGCCTGCAAACCGCTGAGGCCGTCCGCCACGTCGATGTCCTTATGGGGATATTGGAGGCTGACCTGAAGGCGCTCGCCCTCCCCATCGACCTCATCATCGTCTCCGATCACGGCATGGCAAAGATCCAGGGCAGTTGGATTGATCTCGACAAGTTTGCTCCACTCGATAGTCTCATCGCGGTCGGCTCCAACCTCTACGCCCCCAACGAAGCCGCCGCCAATGCCGCCTACCAGAAGCTCAAGGCTGCGGACGCCTCCTTCATGGTCTACCGGCGGGACAACGTTCCGGCGGAGCTGCACTTCAACAGCAATTCTCGCGAAGGCGATCCGATCATCGTCGCCCGCGGTCCCTATGCCATCCGCGCCCACGCGCCGCCACCCGATCGCGAAGACCACGCCCCCACCGTCGGCAACCACGGCTTCGACCCGTACATGATGCCGGAGATGAAAGCTGTCTTTTATGCGGAAGGGCCCGACATTCGCCCCGGCGTGAGGCTCAAGCCTTTCGAGAACGTGAATGTCTATCCGCTGATCGTGAAGCTGCTCGGTCTGGAATCACCGCCCGTCGATGGCAGCTTCGGCGTTCTGTCAGGCGTACTCAGGGACTCGGCTAGCCGTTAAAGGTCGCGTCTCCGGAAGCCATCAACCGGGGCTCCCCGCGCAGGAACGTCTCCACCACCTCGTTTTTCGTGGAAAGCACCGCGATGTCGGCGGACCGACCCGGCGCCAGCGTGCCGATCTGATCCTCCAGGCCCGTCATGCGCGCGGGATTGCGCGTCGCCAGCGCGATCGTTTGCGCCAGGCCCGCCCCGGTGAACTCCATGAAGTTCCGCACCGCCCGGTCCATCGTCAGCGTGCTGCCGGCCAGCGTATTTTCACCAATCAGGCACCGGCCATTCTCCACCCGCACCTCCAGGTCGCCCAGCCGGTAGCGCCCGTCCGGCATACCCGTCCCCGCCATGGCGTCGGTCATCAGCATTGCGCGGTCCGCACCCTTTGCTCTCCAGAAGAGCCTCACCGCAATGGGATCCACGTGCAAGCCGTCGCAGATGATCTCTGCGAACAGCGCGTCGTTCGTCAGCACCTCACCCAGCAATCCCGGGTTGCGATGATCCAGCGCCCGCATTGCGTTGAATGTGTGTGTCGCCGTCACTCCTCCTGCGCGGACGCCGCGCTGTGCCGCCTCACTGTCAGCGTTGCTGTGGCCTAGGCTCACCCGCACTCCCAGCTCTGCCGCGTGCGCAATCGTCTCCTCTGCACCCGGCAGCTCCGGAGCGATCGTCATTACGCGAATCGTTCCCTCGGCCGCGTGCCACATGCGGTCGAACAGCGGCACTGATGGCGTCAACAGCTGGCTCTCCGCATGCGCTCCGCGTTTATGCGGGGAAAGGAACGGTCCTTCCAGGTGGATTCCCACCGGCCGGGCTCCCTCCAGCGGCTTCTGCATCAGCTTTGCCAGCTCGCTCAGCGACCGCAACAGCGTATCCAGCGGCGCGGTCACCGTCGTAGCGCAGTAGGCGCCCACGCCTCGCCGCGCCAGGAACTTCCCCATCGCGCAAAGGGCCGCGTCCGTGGCTTCCATGGAATCGTGGCCAGCGCAGCCGTGGATGTGAACGTCGAAGAACGCCGGCGCCAGGGTGCAATCTGGCAGCGCGATGTGGTGGCCAGGGGGCAAGGCCGTTTCCCCTTGTGAAGCCACGGTCACAATCAGACCGTCTTCTATCACGACGATGGGTCGCTCCACAATCCGGTCCGGCCCGAGAAGGTAATTTGCAGTCAGAAGAGTGCGCACAAACCAGAGTACCGCGCTCCGCTCTCTGTGGCTTTACTTCGGAGAATTCCCGGTGGGCGCCGGAACCGCGACACCTGGCGCTTTATGCGCGTGCCGCTGGATGCGGGCGCGTCCGCGATCCGGAGTCCGGCTGGACCGGCCGCGGCTCGACTGCGTGGCCGGCACCGGAACCGAAACCGGAGCCGCCGGATGCACCGCCGACGCAGTGCCGATTCCGTTCCCCGACAAGCCCGGAACGGGAGGCGCCACCACCAGCGGATGGTGCATCTCGCGTGAGTGATCGACGGACCCGATAACAATAGCGGTACCGGCGACACAGACGAAGACAGCAGCTACGGCCGCTCCGGCAAATCGGGGCATCCGTTGCAGCAGCCCGCCCAGCCCTGACGGGGCGTGTTCCATCGCCATCCGTTCGGCAGCGAGGCGATTCAGAATCCGCCCCTGCACGCCTGCCTCCGGCGTCGCGCTTCCCACGGCGCGCAGCGCTCCGTCGATTCGCTCCTCCGGCGTCAGTATCCGGCCCGAATTCACTTTGTCATTCACCGCTGGATCCCCTCTTTCTCCAGCAGGACAGCCAATTCCCGCCGCGCCCGAAAAATCCTTGACCGGATGGAAGATTCCGTCGTTTTAAGCGCCGCCGCAATCTCGGCGGTGGTTAGCTCCTCTACCGCAGAAAGCAGCAGCGCTTCGCGCTCACGTGCCGGCAGCAGGTCAACCAGCCGCAGAATTCGCCCATGCTCCTGGAGCGAAATCACGGTCGCATCCGCCCCTCGATCGCCGGACGGCAGCGTCCGTGTCTGGTCCGCGATGTCTTCGTTCTCCGGCCGGGTCTTGGCGCGGCGCTTCTTGTCCAGAACGATGTTCC
>JBAUZR010000667.1:0-1740 GCA_049585375.1 Acidobacteriaceae bacterium | reverse complement strand
GCGCAGTGTAGGCATTGCCTCCATGAATACGCATCAGAGTTAATTCTTCACCGCACATCCATCCTCGATCGTGGGCGAGAGCGACCCACTTGATGTACACGTCGTGGCAAATACCCGTTGCAATTGTCATCAACTCCGGCATTGGAAAGATTCTGCCGAGGAGGGAACGCCGGAAAGAAAGCCCCGACGTTGCAGTTGGGATGTACGGTGGACTTCCAGCCCTTGTGACCTCGCGTACGTCCCATTCACCGATGCAGTGCTTCGACGCTTTTTGAGGGCGTTGGCCACCGGCGTCGTCGAACTCCCGCACAACATCGAAGAACCACCCCAGGCTCGCATCCCTGGTCAGGACCTCCACGACCCGGCTGACTTTGGCGGGGCGGAAGATGTCGTCGGAATCCAGCAGACAGACGATGTCACCGTGACTAGCGGCAAAGCCGGCATTAAAGGCGGACGCCTGGCCTCCATTGGGCTTCAGCACCGCGTGGATCCGATCGCCATAGCTCTCAATTACCTGGCGGGAGTTATCGGTCGAGCCGTCGTCAACCACAATGACCTCAATTGGGCTATAGGTCTGCGCCAGAGCGCTGTCGATCGCTGCTGAGAGAAAACGACCGTAATTGTAGTTGTTGATGAGGATGCTGACGAGCGGTTGACCTGTCATGTTTGCCTGTTGCTTTCGCGATGGAGAGGAACGCTACACGTTTCCTGCCAAAAGAGGTGGACGGCCTGCACAAGTGGACCCGCACTCATGGCCGATGGCCTTCCCATAGATATCCATCAGAGCATCGTAGTTTGTATTTGGTGTGTATTTCTCTTCATATTCGCGGCGTGCGCCGGAGCGCAGCTGTCTCAACCTGACAGGGGATCCGAGAACGTCAATGACTTTCCGCGCCAAATCCTCCGCGTCGCCTGGCTGGAAGAGCCTGCCGGTGACGCCATCCCGCACAATCTCTGCGAGGGCGCCGATATCCGACGCGATCACGGGAAGGGCACTGGCATATGCCTCGATGATCACGAGGCCAAATCCCTCATACCAGATGGAAGGCATAATAAGGACGGCTGCGTCAGCCATGAGCCGGCAGACTTCCTCCCTGCTCTGCCACGGCAGCCACTCGATGTTGGTACTGTTGCGGGCGGTTTGTTCGACCTTCTGCCGCAGAGGCCCGTCGCCGACGATTCGGAGCTGGACGCCGTCGGGTAAGAGTTTCCAGGCATCGAGAAGGACCTGAATACCCTTCTCTTCGGCCAGTCTCCCTACAAACAGGGCGTATCCGCCGCGGCCGGAGCCTATTCCTGGATCGGAAGCAACGAAATGTGGTTTGACGACAATCTTCTGCCTGGGGATTCCGCCTGCCGTGAACTTTTCGCGTGCAAACTCCGAGAGCGCAATGAATCGTGATACTGTGCGCCGCCATGTTCCGATCTGTCGGTGGAAAGCGAGCATCGCCGCAACAGCGGCACTCGCAGTCCTGCTGTCCCGGTAACATTTGTGAAGCACGGCGGGCCATGGCAGCAGCCGGAAGGCACAGTCTTCGCAGGGCTTTCCATCGCGAAGCAGGGTGGAGGCTGGGCACAGGAGACGATAGTTGTGCAGAGTCTGGACAACCGGGACGCCGGCCGAGGAGAGGGCGTGATGAATGGAAGGAGAGAGGGTTGGAAAGAAGTTGTGGATATGCACCAGGTCCGGGCGAAAATCTCTGACACGCTGAAGCATCGCTCGAGCCGAGTCTTTTGAAT
>JBAUZR010000666.1:0-2526 GCA_049585375.1 Acidobacteriaceae bacterium | reverse complement strand
GAAGCCCGTCGATCGTCGCAGGAACTGTCTGCGGGTTCTTGCTGAGATCGACCAGAACCAGCAGCGCCGCTTCGGCGGGATTGTCCTGACTTTGCGTGACCCCGACCCCGAAAATGGCGGGATCGCTCATCAGACCGGGCGCGACCTGCTCTTCGACCGCTTTGGCGCTCGCCAGCTGCGCGGCCGTGAGATGCAATCCCGGCTCAAAAGCCGGCATGGTCGGAGCATCCCCGCGGGCAATGACATCCGGATTGGTGACGATGACCTGGCTGCGCAGGCCGTCAACCGTCTGCGGCACGCTCGCCGTCGCGTGGTCGACGTAGACGATCACGGCCGGATCGCCGGGACTGTCGAAGCTCTTCCCCGCGGCCGTTCCCAGCAGACCGTTTCCGTGGAGCGTATCCGCGGCCTGCTCGGCGATCGTCTGCGCGTGCGCCAGCGCATTCGTTCCAACGAACGGCGCCGTCGTTGGCACAGCCGGGTCGTAGCGCAGGCACGCGATCGGATGCGCGTCATCGGTACCCACCAGACTGAGGGAGGAATCCACCTGGGCGCCCAGCTCGTTGAGCACATCGCCAATGGGATTGGCGACGCTCAACCCGTGGCCGTCGCCATCCGTGCCTCCGGCGAAGTAAAGGCCGATGGCTTCGGAGTTGCTGGCGTCCAGCAGCAGCGCGCCGGAGTCGCCGCTGTCGGTGAAGTGGGCGCCGCCGACCCCGATCTGGTTCGTGAACGTCTTCGTCGTGTACGGCTCCGTCTCCGCGCAGTCCTTGTAGTAGTCGACCTTCACGGTCAGGGCAACGGCGTCAATGCTGGAGCAGGTCAGGCCCGTGGTTCGGCCGCTCTTGGCCACGTTCATGCCGAGATTGGCAGCGGTGAGCGTCTCCCCGCGACCCGCCATCGGCGGTGCCGCGCCGATCGTCTGTCCCTGCTGCGGAGCACCCAGCCCAAGGATGCTCCCCTGAGAATCGACCGCGCCCGGCGCAACCGCGGCCAGAGCGGCATCGACGTTGGTTTGTTGCGAGGCCAGCGGAACGAACGTGCGCAGAGTGCCAATGGGACGCAGCGTGGATCCGGGCCGATTGAGCGGAGTGCAGGCGCCGTCGATAAGGCCTGGCTGATCAATGGTGTCGCCCACGTGGCCCTGGTCGCTCTCGGCCAGCACATGGTTGTTGCTCAGGATGTAGTCGTTGTTCTGGGTGTCCTGCACGAGGGCGCCCAGCGTTCCGCCGCAGCAGTCGGCCACATACGAGTTGCCCTTGCTGTCTTGCCAGGTGTCGTAGTCGCCGTCGTTGCCGCCAGAGGTTCCGAGCAGAGCGGGGTCGGTCTGCATGGACTGGTCGTTCACCGGATCGCTCACAATCCCCTGGTTATCGAGCAGCACATGCAGTGGTGAGGTGACGGCACTGCCGTTGACCGAAGCGAGTACGTAGACCGCCTGCGCGGGCAATGTACTGGGCGCGGAATACGTCACAGCGCAGGTGGTGTAATGCTCGGAGCTGCGCCGGCATCCCAGATCGCTCAGGGTGCCCAAAGCGCCGTTCGTCGATTCAACCCCGCCCGTGGGCGCGGAGGCGATGGACCACTTCACGCTGCCGGCGTTCACTTCCGCGATCTGTGCGGTGACCTCGGCGCTGGCTCCCTGCGTGAGTGCGACGTTCTGCGGAAGCAGCGGCTGCACAAAACCGGGATGCACGGTAAGCGTGAGCGTAGCGGTGCTCTTTGGATCGCCGTTGGCGGCCGCCTGCACATCTACGCTGATGCTGTCGGCGGAGAGCGAGCCCGGCGCAGTATAGAGCCCGGTGGCGTCGATGTGTCCCTGCCCGAGCGTAGCGGCATTGGTGCCCGAAACGATGTGCCAGGCGACGGAGGCTGCCTCGCCCGAACTGCGAAAAGCGCGCAGCTCAACTTGTCCGTTGGTGCCGGCGTTCATTGCCGAAGCGCTGATGGTGAGATCGCCGTTGCCGGCAAGCGCAGGGCCGGTGACACTGCCGCAGCCCGCTGCGCCCAGCAGCAGAGACAAAAGCAGCCAGCGACTTTGGAGTAATCGGGCCATCGGTGGGCAAACAACCTCTATCTTAAGGCTCCGCCTGCCAGCCCGGCTCTCCCCCAAAAGTAAAAGGAGCGCTAAAATCCGCGCTCCTTACAAAGACGGGAATTGGGTGCTTATGCCGCGATCTTCGATTTGCGATCGTGCGCGGGCAGCAGCTGCGGTCCGGCGGGGATGGGCACCACCTTGAGCTCACCGGCATGGGCAGCCTTCATCCGGCGGATCTCCCATGGCGTGAGTGGGCGCATCTCCTGCGCCGAATAATAAATCTGCTTGCCGCAGTCGAGACATACCTTGTATGTCTCCTCACCAAGTGTGAAGGGGCGAGTCACTCTCGCGTGGTTGCAGCCGAACAGGATTTCTGAGAAGAAGTTGAGAACCGCACGCAGGCAAGTGGTCAGGACGTTCATGGAACTGCGCTCCTTTCGTACCAGTGGCAGTTTGTACTCGTTCAGATGCCAGCCCGAGGGAAATGT